>JAFAGX010000270.1 GCA_019237515.1 Acidobacteriaceae bacterium | reverse complement strand
TGGAAAACCTTTTTGCGCGTACATACGATGCCACCAAGCTGGACGAAGACACCGAGCGGGTTCGCCAGGAATTCCAAAACCGCGGCTACTTTAAAGTGATCGTCAATGAGGCCAAAACCAATATCCACGACACCGGTCACAAGGGTTTCCATATTCCTCTGGTTCAGCCAGGCCCGGGCAAAGCCGTTGACATAACGCTACCCATCGAGGAAGGCGATAAATATCGTCTGGGTGAGATCACTTTCAAGGGCAATAAAGCTATCCCGAACTCAAAGGCCTTGCGCTCTCTTTTCCCGATCAGAGATGGAGATGTCTTCGATCGCAGCAAAATTGGTAAAGGCCTGGAGGCCCTGGGAAAAGCCTACGGACAATTTGGCTACATCAATTTCACCTCCGTGCCTGAAACTCGCTTTGACGAGGACAAGAAGTTGATCTACATCGACATTGATGTGGATGAGGGCAAGCAATTTTATGTCCGACGTATTGAGTTTCAGGGAAATACAACCACCCGCGACAAGGTGATCCGGCGCGAGATTCTGCTCGAAGAAGGCCAGGTTTACAACCAGCAATTGTGGGAAGTGAGTTTGCAGCGTCTGAATCAGTTAGGTTTTTTTGACGCGCTGAAACCCGAAGACCCCAGCGTCACTGAACGGCATCTGGATGAGAAGAACGGCACCGTTGATCTTCTCCTGAAAGTCAGGGAAAAAGGCAAAAACAGTATCGGCCTGAGCGGTGGCGTGAGCGGCTTGGCAGGCACTTTCATCGGTCTGAGTTACAGCACGAACAATTTCTTAGGCAAGGGCGAGACACTCAGCATTTCGGCAAACCTGGGCAACCTGGAACGCAGTATAAATTTTGGCTTCACCGAGCCGTATCTCTTCGATCGGCCACTGACTGCCGGCTTCAATATCTATTTCACAAAGTTCATATTCGATCAGGCCCGCGAAGCTGCACTGCTCACCGGCCAGCAAATCAATCTTCCCACCGCGTTGCAAGAGAATCTGCAGAACTACACGCAATCCAGCAAAGGTTTTACAGTTAATGCGTCGTATCCGATACGCCGCTCATTCAAGCGGGTAGGAATCACTTATCAGCTCGACAGTTCTTCCATCGTGGCGCTGACTACGGCTTCGAAAACACTGTTCGATTTTCTGCAATTTAGCGGAATCAGCGGTCCGAATGCACTCAACGGAATCGTTACGAGCAAAGTCACCCCGAGTTTCACGCTCAACTCGCTGGATCGGGCTCTTTTCCCGCACAAGGGCAGCAGCATCTTTGCCGGGATGGAATTGGCTGGCTTGGGTGGAAACGTCAGAACGGTGCGTCCTATTGTCTCCTATAAGCACTTCGTTCCCGTAAACAAGAAGCGCAATGCGGTTGGATTCAATGTCGTGGGTTCTTTCCTGACAGGCTATGCCGGGCGGGTTCCTCCACCATTTCAACGCTTCTACGACGGCGGCGAGAACGATCTCCGCGGTTTCGATATTCGTTCTATTTCTCCGGTTTCGTTTCTGCCCACTACAACATCGACACCGCTGCGGAATCCTGATGGTTCCATAGTCCCCAAAAATCCGGCTAACCCGCTGCAGGGCAACTACACCATCCCCATACCAGTTAACCAGATCGTATTTCCGGGCGGAGACCTGAGTTTGACGGGAAATGTGGAGTACCGAATTACCATTGCCGGGCCAGTCGGATTAGCACCGTTTGTCGATACAGGAATTGAGCCGATCTTGCGCGATTCCCAACTGAAGATCTCGACGACGCAACTGGATCTGCTAAACAGCACCGTGTTTGGTTGTCCTGGGTTGGACATCGGGCTCAATTGCACGGGCGGGGTGAAACAAACGTTTTCCCAGTATCTGAAACCTCTCAGTGGAACCAACTGGGTGCCCAGGATGTCAACTGGGTTGGAGCTACAGGTATTTCTGCCTGTAATCAATGCTCCGTTCAGAATCTACTGGGCGTACAATCCGCTGCGTCTTGACGAAACGGCCACCTCACCCATTCCGATCACGCGGAGTATGTTCCCACCTGGAGCGGCGGGAGACTACACATTCCAGCTCTCGAAAAATGCCTTCGGCCCCCCATATCTATTGCGGGAGCCACGAAAAACTTTCAGGTTTACTGTAGCGACGACATTCTAATTTTTCCACAAGATACCCTGGATTTATGGAAATCTAAATGCTCGGATCCATTCGTGCTCTTGTCTGTCGATTGGCGCGAAAGTGTAATTAGTACCTAGATGGCTTACATGATCGCGGAGTTTTGACCTAAGGGATTCGCCCTAAAATTGCTCGGCGGAAGCGAAGCTGTGGACATTTGCTCCGATACATGGGTTGCGGCTTCCATATCCGTCTCAATTCTGCCTTGTTCTCGCCGACTAGACCTTCTGACTGAACTTCGTACCTCCCGTCCGGTGCGCTTCATATAGGTAATGTGTACAATAGCTTAGACCAACGAGTTTTATCGAGTTAGTATCCAAGCGTACGCGCTTGCTCGCGGATCGTTTCCCCTTTGCAGGTTGTTCGGTTTGTTCCAACGGCAGCCCAAGAAAAGGGGATATGAAATCTTGAATATTGGCGGTCTTGGCACCGTGAGTGCAACCGCATTCAATCAACCAGCTACCACTTTGTGTTTCTCTTGCTGGTGCGTGGCGAAGACGCACGGGGCGGGCTTTCTTAGTCCATCCTGTTTGTGGTCCAATCAATTGACTCCTGGGAGAACTGGCATGAAGGATAAGCCTATTCGGCTGGGTCCACGGGAGCAGCAAATTGCGGATCTGCTCCTACAAGGCTGTGACAATTCGGAGATCGCCAAGCAGTTGAAGATGGCCAGGCGCACGGTGAAGGCGCACTTCAATCGGCTGTTTTTGCGATTTGGAATCAGAAGCGGAATCAAGCGGGTAAAACTCGCGACACTTTTATATCGGAGGCAACTATGTTTGGAGGGAAACGCCGGGGAGACCGGACCCCTAATGCAAGAGAACAGCGAGTTATCGAACTCGTCGCCCAAGGACTTAAGAATAGTGAAGTTGCCCAGTCCATCGGGACCACAGAACACGTCGTCAAGAACTATCTCCGCGCCATTTACGACAAGCTCGGACTCTGGAACCGGGTCGAACTAGCGTTGTGGTACGAGGCACGTCGTCACGAGAATCTAGCCAGAGTTTAAACGACACTCAATCAGTCAGGCAGCTTGGCGATAAGAAGACCGTGGGTACTGCCCTGTAATTCTGCGGATCCACCCATGCACGCGATGGACGGGTCCTGCGCCAGCCAGGAACATGAGGGGACATTCCCCGGCTACGACTTCGATGCCGCATTTCTGGCAAAATCGAATCGCGTCGTCGCTCACTGCTCCCTGACCATTCGCGCGATACATCCAAAGCAGTCGTACTCCGGCCTCCTCGCAGTCGTGCACGATAGACTCCGTTACTGCGGGCCGGGTCATCAAGAGCGCCGCTTCAACGGGTGGCTGAATATTCTGTACACGTGCGAAGCACGTTGCGCCATAGAGGATCCCGCCCTGGGGATTTACTGGCACCATATCGAGGCCGCGCTTGCACAATTCCTTGAAGAGATATGCACTGAAATGCCTTGGGTCTCGCGAGACCCCTACCATAGCGATTCGTTTCTGGTCTAGAAAGCGCTGGATAACCTCCAAAGATGTCTGCATAGCCCGAGACCTCGATTGTTCTCGAACCTACGCTCCTGCTTGAAAATCAGCAGTGTCTGCGATCACGATCTACAGTGACTGGTAAAGGGACCTGGCGATTAATCGCAGGCTCTGCGGGCGGCAGGCTCGAACTGATCAAGTTGTGCATCGCGTTGGTTGGTGAGCTTGCCTCCTGCGGTTTTCCCGTATAGGTCCGCGCCCGGGCAGTAGTAAAGGCCGGTGTGCAGATCTTCCCACACGTTCACATTAGGATTGCCTGAAGGGGCGGGGGTCGCTGGAGCATCGGCCACTCCCAACCCGACCAGCAGACGGTCGAATAATGACATCGATGGCTGTGGAGGTGCTTTGCTACCGGCAACCTTGTTTACGGGTGGCCGGGAACTCGAACCTAACGCCACAAGAATCAGCACGAGTGCGGCCGTAATGATGGAAATATCACCGCTGTGCTTGGCCAACCATCCGGGCTGCTTCGGCTGCAGCGAGTGCAACCATTCGCGAGCCTTTGCTGCGGACGACCATGGCGAAGCAAGATCAACCTTGTCAGAATCCGGCACCAGTTGCAGTTTGCTCTGTTCAGCTTCTTCGGATTCAGCAACTTGTGGCGCAACCGCCAGGGCAGTACTGCCGTCCACTGCCGGGGAGACCGTAAGCGCGGGCATTTGCGAAACCAGATTCGGTAAAGCTGACTCGCGATCCAGACCGGATGGGGGCTCCGTCAATCCCTCGGCACCACCAAAACTGTGCTCGGCCAAGTCGGAATGATCGGTCTCTGCAGAAAGGCGCTGGCCGCACTTGCCACAGAACTTCGCATCTTCAATAAAGGGAGCGCCACAATTTTTGCAGCTCGAAGCCAATAATTCCTCGAGCAGCTTCGGGATCTCTGGTTCTTCGAAACCAACCGGCATTGTCAGCTCTGGTTCGTGTTCGGAAATTACAGCCGGCGTTGAACGCTCTGCTGATTCAAAATCTTCAGTTAGAGCGGGCTTTGTGGAGCTCTGCTGAATCGGTTCAGCGGCCAGACGCTCCAGATGCGGCTGGAGGCGCTCCAGTGCTTTAAGCATGGTCGCGCGTTCATTTTCGAGCGACTGTTTCCATTCCACGTCGGCAGCTCGGGCAATGACTTCACCCATCAAGCCCGCCATTAGCTGACAGGTTCGAATCTGGTCTTTCCGAATCGCTTGGTTCTTCAGGAAACTCAGCTGTAACACAGCCGAGATGCGGCCATCGGAGTAGATGGGGAAGAAAACCGGTGAGTCATCCTGTTTCCCTACAAGCTCGGAACGCGCATCATTGGCAGCACGGTTCAGAAGCCTCTCTTGTCTGAGGAAATCAGAGACATCGTTGCCAATCAGGTCGCGACGATCCCTTAAGGAACTTAAGCTGCCTGAAGCAGCACAATAAGTGACCTCTTCGTTAGAAATAAGAGCGATCGCACTCCCGTTAGCGCTGACAGTTTTGCCCAGCCGCTCCAGGAGTAATTTGGCGGCTGCGCTTACATCATATTGCTGTTGCAACAACTCCTGTGTGTCGGCAATCACGGCCAGGCTGGACGCCGGCTCGCTCTGCGCCGGTTTGCGCTGAAGGTCCCGCTCGTTCTGGATTACGTACGCCGCCCGCAAAATCTGCTGGAACGTGGACTCATCCAAATGCTGAATCGGCTGCGTTTTTGCGGCCTGCGGCTGCACTCCCTACATCCCCCGTTTAACAAAGTACTCTACCACTCCCAGTGCAATTCGCAATCCAAAGCGCCCGGCTAACCGCGAAATCGCAGCCCGCCGGAGCCTTTTTGCGACGGATCAAACCTGTGAATCCGAGAGGCAATCGCCTTTAAAACCATGGACTTACAAAGGGAAGATCTAGAGGCTCAGAGACGAGCACCTGAAGGACCTTGCATCATTCGTAATCGTTACCAAGCCTACTCTAACAGCCACTGTGCAACATTTTGCGCTTGCTATAGCAAGGCAGCAAATTTTCGCCTGTGGTCGTCTAGCGCTGAACCAGAAGTGGCTCACCCTTCGGAGAATTTTCACGACTGAGGTAATAGTGGACGGCAGGGGTTATGACCAGGGACAAGGCCATTGAGATCAGGATGCCGCCGATCACGGCAATCGCTAGTGGCTGCAGCATTTGCGATCCGGCTCCTATGGCAAAGGCCAGCGGCAACATACCCGCTATAGCAGCAAGTGCGGTCATGACGATCGGTCGCAAGCGCCGGCGGCTGGCTTGCAACATAGAATCGTAAAATGAGAAGCCCAGGGACCGGAATTTGCTCTCCGCATCGAGCAATAAAATGCCATTCTTCGCCACTATACCGATGACCATGATCATGCCCATAAACGATGAAACGTTGAAAGTTGTTCCGGTGATCAACAACGCAATAAACACTCCGGAAGTAGACAGGAGCGCCGAAGCCAGAATCGCAATGGGCGCGGCAAAGGTGCGAAATTCGAATAACAAAGTGATAAATACCAGCACGATGGCCAGCGCCAGGACGAACACCAAGTCATGAAATGATTTTTGTTGTTCTTCGTATGTGCCTCCGTAGACAACGCGAATGCTGGAGGGAAGGTGGAGATCATCAACGGCCTTCTTGACAGAAGATATTCCGCTACCCAAATTCGTGCCTTCCAGGCGAGCGGTCACTGCGACATCGCGCTGCAAGTTTTCACGGCGAATTTCGGTTTGCCCCGGGATTTCGGTGATGGCGGCGAGTGCTCCTAGGGTTGCTGTTCTTCCACTGCTGCTCGTGAGCAATGTATTTTGAATTGCCTCCAGTGAAGCACGGTTCGAAGCGGGAAACCTTACGCGAACGGTGTACGCACGGTCATTCACAATGACTGGTGTTGCCGCGGGCTCGCCTTCCAAAATCGCCGCGGCATCGGTCGCGACCTCTTCGGGAGTGAATCCGGCGCGCGCTGCAACCGAAGGATCGACTTGAAAATTGACCGCAGGCCCACTCACCGTATTCTCCACTCCGTTGAGAATGTCGACGACGCCTGGAATCTTGTGAATCGCATCGGCGACCTTTGGCCCCCATTCGTTCAGCTGTGCGGCATCCTGCGAGAAGAGCTTGATCTGGATCGGCTCCGGAGCGCTGGTAAGATCGCCAATCATATCCTGAAGGACCTGGATAAACTCCACATCGAGCTGTGGGTTTTGCTGCGTAATTTTGCCTCGGACTTCCGCAATAATGTCTTCAATCGCGCGACTGCGATGTTGCTTCAGCAAAACAGAAATGTCGCCCGTATTGGCTTCGGTCACGGCGGCAAGCCCGAGTTGCAGCCCAGTTCGGCGCGATGTACTTTGTACTTCCGGTACGCTCCTCAGAATTTCTTCCACCTGCGAGATTACGCGATCAGTTTCCTGGAGTGAACTGCCTGGCGGCATGATGTAGTCCACAACAAAGCCACCTTCGTCCATCTCGGGAAGCAGATCGGAACCTGAGAATCGATAGCATACAAATGACGCGACCATCAGCGCGACTGCCCCGGCCACCAGCCAGACCGGTCTAGCCACCGCGCGCTGCAACCAGTGTTGATGAAAGTCGACCACCTTTCGGAAAAAGCCGGACAGAGATGATTCTTCCACCTCCAGCAAACGTGTGATGGAATCTTCATTCTTCCCGGTGCCCTGCTTTGCCAACTCTGAATGTTGCTTGATGAAATACAAGCTCAGGTTTGGCGTCCATGTCAGCGCAAGCGCCAGCGACGTGAGGAGCGCCATTGTCATCGTGACGGCGAGTGCCCGAAAGAATGTACCTGTAACGCCGGTAATCGAGATCAACGGCAGAAATACAACGATGGGGGTGACGGTCGATCCAATGAGTGGAACTGTGATTTCATTCAGCGCGCTATGGATGGCTTCTAGCCGGCTCTGGCCGGCATCACGATGCAGAACGACGTTTTCCACGACCACAATCGCATCATCGATGACCAGACCCACCGCCGCAGCGAGCCCTCCCAACGTCATCAGATTGAAGCTTTGATGTAACAGCTTGAGAGCAACGAAGGTCACCAGGACAGTCACCGGAATCACCAGCCCGGCAACGATAGAAGTGCCCCAGTCGCGCAAGAAGACTACAAGGATGATCGAAGCCAAGATCAATCCGACGAGAATGGCATCGCGCACACTTTTAATTGACTCCTCAACGATGGTCGACTGATCGTAAAAGGGGCTGATGTGAATGCCAGGCGGAAGCGATTTCTGAATTTGCGAAATCTCGTTATGCACCTCGCTTGCA
>JAFAGX010000253.1 GCA_019237515.1 Acidobacteriaceae bacterium | reverse complement strand
CACTGTGGCGAGCGATTCACCCAATCCGCCACGAAGGTTCGATGCAGCCACACCCAGCGCGTCCAGAACTTTTTCTTTACCATTCGCCGTCGCCTGCACCTGCGCCAGAGTGTCCCCGCTGTGGCAATTCACCGCTTTCAGCCCCAGCACGTATTGGGTGCCCAGACTGGCAATTGATCCTGCAATGTACGCTTTGCTGCCCGCGCGCTGACACAAGTCTAGCGCAAGCTCCACAGTAAGCCGATCACCAGGATCATGACCCATCAGGCGCAGAGTAGCGTTTATCTTTTGGTCCGAAAGCAGATTCAAGAATGGTGACTGTGCTAACTGCACTCCGAGCGCCTGCTTCAGAGTATCGTCGAAGACTGGGTCCTGAGTCTTGTTGTCAAAATCAGCCAGCACGATGGTGTCGGAATTTGCCAAGATCGGCGCGACCGGCCAAAAGTGAAAACCTGCAAAGACGGCTCCAACCACTAGCAGCAGAGCGCAGGCGTACACTAGCAGTCTTTTTTCTCCTGAAGGCGGCTTGAGCTTGGATACTTGGCTTTCCTCGACATCTCGGTCACGATCAGGAGCGCGGTTCTCTATTTGGGCAGGTTCAACGACGGTCACCGGCGCCAAGAACCGATAGCCAATTCGAGGAACAGTAGCTACAAACCTGGGATTCTCGGCATCATCTTTAAGAGCCTCTCTGATTTTTCCGATCGCGACCCGCAGGCTGTTCTCGAATTCAACGAAGGTGTCCTCGGACCAGAGTTCTTGCCGCAGCCGTTCCCGCGTAACGACTTCGCTTTGGTTTTCTAACAGCAGCAACAACAAGCGGAAGGGTTGTTCCTGAAGGCGAATTTTGGCTCCGTCTCGCAGCAGCTCCCGGGTTGCTGGGTTGGCTTCGTATAGGCCGAAACGGAAGAGGGCTTTCATGGAGCAAAAAAGAGGGGTTCTTTCCCCTTTGGAGAATTTTCCGAGAGCATATCACCAACTGAAAACGAGTCCAAGCGCTCCGGCGGAGTTAATGGTGAAGACCTAAACCATAGGTGCTACGAGACTTAAGGGTTAATGAGGGCTTTACGAATAATTGCGTTGACGCCACGTACAAAAACAGCCACTCTGGCGCGGTTTCGAGCGTGGGGGAGATGGCCTTACTGGGTGGATAGCCCAGCTTCTAGGCTTTCAAAACAGAAAAAGTAGAAACAGCAAAGACGTCAGCGCGGAGGAACCTCACTAGAGGTGATATCGGGGAAGCGGCAAGACTGATCTCGGTTCACTTGGGCCAATGGAGCGTATGCGCATGAGGAATACACCGATGGCCAGTTGGCAGATTGCGTCAACCGAGACTGAAATCAGGCAGCGAGCGCGCATCGGCGCCCTGCCGCTGGCGCTGACTCTGTTGGTGATCTCCGTTTTTATCAATTACGTGGACCGCGGCAATATCTCGATCGCCGCCCCGCTTCTGAAAACCGAGTTCGGCGTCTCTGCCTCGCAACTTGGCATTCTGCTGTCGTCATTCTTCTGGACTTATACCGCGTCTTTGTTGGCTTGTGGATGGTTTGTCGACCGCCTGGACGTCAATCGAGTACTGGCGTTCGGATTTCTCCTCTGGTCGCTGGCCACGGCGGGAACCGGCCTCGTCCACGGATTCGCCGCGCTTCTAGGGATGCGAATGATTCTCGGAGTTGGCGAGTCTGTGGCGTTCCCTTCATATTCCAAGATTCTGGCTCGGCATGTGCCCGAACATTATCGTGGCTTCGCCAATGGCGCGATCATCGCGGGGATGAAACTTGGGCCTGCTGCGGGGACGCTCGGCGTTGGGTGGCTGATGACCAGCTTTGGCTGGCGGCCGGTCTTCATCGGGATTGGTCTAGTCAGTCTTCTGTGGTTGCCCGCATGGATGAAATGGAGGCCGCGCGCCGAAGCAACACGATGATCCTCGGAATGCCAGGTATCGATCGCTGACATATTCCGATGCCGCAAGTTCTGGGCTGTCGCCGCGGGTGGCTTTTGCGGGGCGTATCCGCTTTACTTCACCATCACCTGGCTTCCATTCTATCTCGTGCACGAGCAGCACCTCTCGATGCCCGAGATGGTCAATCATGCTGCGCTCTACTATACAGTTGACGCCACGGCGGCGCTTTTCACCGGTTGGGTCACGGATTTCTGGATTCGGCGCGGCTGCGACATAGGGCTGATGCGCAAATCGACGATGGCTCTAGGCTGGATGACGGCCGCCATCGGATTCCTCGGCTGTTCCTCTGCGGGAACGCATTCGTATTTCCTCTGGCTGATGGTCATGGCGGTCGGCTGCGGAACCGGTAATGCCTGCTTTTGGAGCTTCGCCCAAACCATGGCCGGACCGAAAGCGATTGGCAAGTGGAGCGGTCTGACAGCTGGGTTCCTCAATTTGGCCGGAGTCATTTGCCCGGCGCTAACCGGTTTCACCTTGGATCGGACCGGACATTTTTGTAGAGCAATGGTCATTACCGCCGTTGTTTGCGTCATCGGCGCAATGATCTGGATTTTCTTTCTGGGCGAAGTCAAAGAAGTGGACTGGCGGCGGCTCCAGAAAAGAGAGAGCGCATTCTCAGCAACACGCCCGTCTAGTCCGGGTAGCCAAATTGCAAAAGGATTCCTCTGAAAAGTTCTAAATTAAAAAGCTTCTGTTCGCGCTAGAGGAGGATTGATGGCAACGATGCCGATTACGAAAAAGAGTTCGGAGTATGCGCTGGGTTACACAAATGCGGAACATGATCGTTTGATCCGTCAGGCAGCGCGGATCGCACCGATTACAGAGCGTTTGTTCCGCGGCGCGGGGATTGGTCCGGGGCATCGTGTCCTCGATGTGGGCTCCGGTGTGGGCGATGTTTCCATGCTGCTCGCACAAATTGTCGGCCCTTCAGGAGAAGTCGTCGGCTTCGAGCGTGATGCTGATTCGATTGCGCAAGCCAGAGCCCGCGCCGAGGAGGCCGGGATCCGCAACGTCAATTTCATAAAAAGTGACGTTAGCCAGATCTCTGTTGATCGGCCCTTCGACGCCGTCGCCGGTCGCTTTATCCTTATGTTTCTTCCCGACCCAGCTTCGATTCTCCTCTCGTTAACTCGAGCGCTGAAGCCCGGCGGAGTCGTTGCCTTCCAAGAACCAAGCTGGTGCCCATTTCTGGTTTTCAATCACCGCTATCCCCTTTACTCTGAACTGCTCCACGCCATCCACGAAACATTCCTGCGTTCAGGAGTGAATCCCGAGATGGGGCCTGATCTCTATCGCATTTTCCAGGAAGTTGGATTGCCGGCACCGTCTATCCATATGGAGACGGCAATGGGCTGCGATGTGGAATTCATTTCGCTATGTTCCGATGTCATTGGCAGCTTGCGTCCGTTAGCGCGCGAGCACAACGTGTCGCTCGATGGGTTGGGTGATATAGAAACTCTACCTCAACGAATTCATGAGGAGGTCACAGCCATGAAGGGTGTGCTTAGCCTGATTCCACTTGTGGGCGTGTGGGCGCGCAAACCGATGACCGCATAAGCGATCGCAAGAATCGATCAAGAGGTGTCGCTCTGTGTGAAAGCATCAGCTGGGGCGAGTGCCTAAGAACGGATCTTAGAGTCGTAGGGGTTTGATTTTTGATGTCGTTGACGGTTCGAGTCTCGATCGGCCTCATCGCTGGCCTGCTCCTTGGCTTCATAATCTCAACTAGCCACTCCCCTTGGCTTATGCGGGTACCCTATTTCTTCGATCCCATTGGCATTGTGTTTGTCAATACCATTCGCGTAGCGGTGATTCCGCTTGTTGTGTCAAGTCTTATCGTCGGTGTCGGGTCCGGCGGCAATGACGTACGTAAGATCGGCAAAGTGGGCAGACGCGCTCTCGTGCTTGTCCTGTCGATGCTGCTGCTAGCTGCCATATTCGCCTTAGCAGTGGCGTCCCCGCTGTTCGCACATATCAGCATTGATAGAAGTATTGCTGCGCGATTAAATGACGGCATCCCAATGCGTGAGACCGCTCAGGCCGCATCTCCTGCGTTTGCGCAGTGGTTTAGTGATCTGGTGCCGTCGAACATTTTTAAGGCGGCAGCGGACGGTGCGCTGCTACCACTCGTCGTTGTTTCCGTTGCCTTCGGTTTGGCCCTCACGCGGGTCGAACGCACTCGCCAGGCGAGTGTTGTTCAGTTTTTTCATGGAATTGCCGACTCGTTCCTCGTTTTGGTGAGTTTCGTGGTGAAGCTCGCCCCTGTTGGCTGGAACTGCAAGTGTAAATACCATTCGCAACGCGCATGGGAGTTCGAGCCGCAGGGGCTCTCGCTTTTTACGTCGCCGCTCTCTCAGCTATTCTTGCTGCGTTTACGGTGCTGATTCTTTATCCGGCCGCAATGTTGTGGGGACGATTGCCGTTGTCGAGTTTCGTGAAGGCAGCGGCACCCGCGCAGGCAGTTGCCTTGGCGTCTCGCTCTTCTTTGGCTGCCCTCCCTGCGGTCTACGAAGGGGCGCGCGACACGCTCAACCTAGATGAAGAAATTTTCAACTTTTTTCTACCGCTGGCCGCTTCCATATTCCGCGTCGGCGCCACGATAACCCAGGTAGTAGGCGTTTTGTTTCTGGCGAGATTGTTCGGCATTGGACTCAATCACTGGCAACTCGCAACGATTGGCGTATTGGCTGTGACAACCAGCCTTACTGTGCCCGGTGTACCGGGAGGAGGAATCTTCGTCATGGCCCCACTGCTGACGGCGGTGAATCTTCCAGCGGCGGGACTTGGTATTCTGCTGGCGGTCAACCCGATTCCTGACACCTTCAGCACCACTGCGAACGTAACCGCCTGGCTGTGTGGGAGCGCCATGCTGAGAGATAGGGTGACCGGGACGCCCACAGAGACCGTCGCTCAATCAGCAGTGGCAGCCACCTGATCTCAAATACGATTCTAGGAACAGCGGCAGTGTTTATAGAGTTGGTAGCTGCACCTTCCCAAGATTCTCCAAACACAACGCGGTATATTTCTCCCATGCGTCCTGCCACCCTATTGTTTTTTCTCTTCGCATCGCTCTTACCGGCGGCCAGCCAAACTGCCGCTTACAAATACATCCGTATCGGACAACAAAAGGATGCGGTCACAATCCCAACTTTCGGAATCGCCATGATGGGTGGCGGATCCGATCTCGATGAGGCTTTCCGCTGGATGTGCGACAAAGCCCACGGCGGAGATTTCCTGATCCTCCGCGCGCGCGGGGCCGACGACTACAACCCGTACGTGAACGGCCTATGCAAATTGAATTCTGTAGCCACCCTCATCATCGACACTCGCGAGTCGGCGCAAGACCCTGCAGTAGCCGAGATCATTCGACACGCAGAAGCGATTTTCATTGCCGGCGGCGATCAGGCGCGATACGTGAACTTCTGGCGTGGAACTGCAGTGCAGACAGCAATCAACGCTGACATAGCTCAAGGGATACCCATCGGCGGCACCAGTGCCGGACTGGCGATTTTAGGTGAGTTCTCCTACGGTGCGTTGAATGATCCGCCAGACGACAGCTCGCTCACCTCGGCAGACGCCCTACGAAACCCCTTCTTCACGCGGATCACACTGGTACGGGATTTTCTTGACATCCCTGTGCTTCAGAACACGATCACTGATAGTCACTTCGCAAAGCGCGATCGCCTGGGCCGAAGTCTCGTGTTTCTCGCGCGGATCATGCAGGACGGCTGGTCGACGCATCCGCGGGAAATCGCTGTGGATGAGAAAAATGCCGTTTTGGTGGAAGCCGACGGCAAGTCCCGTATTGTTGGATCGGGAAAGGGCGTGTACTTTCTCTCGGTTGCGAATCCTCCAGAGGTTTGCCGCGCCGAAACTCCGCTGACGTTCCGCAAGATCGCGGTTTATCATGCGCCGCCCGGATCACAATTTGACGTGAGAGACTGGCACGGTGTCGGGGGTACAGAGTATTCGCTCTCGGTCGAGGCTGGTCAAATCCACAGTACACAAGCCGCCGGCCAGCTTTACTGACCGGTCGCTAATATTTCTCGGCCGAAAATGACTCACGCTTAAACCTGCATCGGTGACCTCCGTCACAGACAGACGTGCAATGTTTAGTAACAGTGGACAGCCGGGCTCTTAT
Source organism: Acidobacteriaceae bacterium (assembly GCA_019237515.1). Next base: position 1,893 of record JAFAGX010000253.1, on the reverse strand, counting down.
TTCTGGCTTGACGATCACGTATGAGCTTTGAGAGACTGCCAGCAATTTCAGCACTGATGGGGCGCCGTCGTGTTCACTCACCTCTTCCCCGGCATTGTTCGAAGCTTTGCATCCGTATTGATTGACCCTGGCAAGCTCGCGTCGGGTCTGTGATGCCAAAACCAGCAACGCTGGCACGCCGAGAATCTCAACCGATCTTTCAAAAGCTGCTTTCCCATCCTTTCGCACAGGAGAACTCATTATGCCGACTCACCTCATCCGGTCTTGCAGGCAGCTGTTCACCCTCATTATTTCCTCTTTCATGCTGCTGGTCTGCATCAATAACTCGATGGCGCAAACGCAAGGCCGTGTAACCGGGCGCGTGAGTGACTCCACCGGTGCTGTCATCATTAATGCCAAAATCACTATTGCAAACCGGGACACCGGGGTACAGCGGGTGTTGGAAACGAATTCATCCGGCGAGTATGTTGCGCCGAATCTTGATCCCGGCTTCTACACCGTCTCTGCCGAGGCGTCCAATTTCCGCAAGGTAGTCCGGGAAAGCGTGCATATCGAGGTCGGAAATGATCTAAAGCTCGACTTCGTTTTGCCGGCCGGTGCCACCAGTGAAGTGGTAGAGGTCAAGGAAGAAGCTCCCCTGGTGGATACCACGACAACCACGCTCAACGGAGTATTGTCGAACAAAGCCATTAACGAATTGCCGCTACAGGGGCGCGACTTCCAGAATCTGCTGGCGCTTCATCCTGGTGTGCAGCGCGAGCCGGGCGGAGGTTTCCACTCCACGACCTCCAACGGCCTCCGGCCTGACGACAACAATTATGTCATCGATGGCGCCAGCGATAATGATGCCTACTACGGTGAGACGGTGGTGAACGATGCCGGCATTCAGGGCACGCCTGCCAGTAATCTCCCGCTCGATGCTATCCAGGAGTTCAATACCCAGGAAGATCCCCAGGCAGACTTTGGCCAGAAGCCCGGTGTCGTCGTGAATATCGGAATCAAATCTGGTACCGATCAGATTCATGGCAGCGCCTACTACTTTCATCGCAATGCTGCCGTCGACGCCCGCAACTGGTTTAATCCTGCTCCGCAGCCCGTATCCGACCTGTTGCTGCACCAGTTCGGCGCCTCCGTTGGTGGCCCCATTATCAAAGGAAAATGGTTCTACTTCGCTAACTACGAAGGTGTGCGCTCGAAAGTGGGCAATCCTTTTAACGTCTTCGCGCCGGTAACCGTGTCACTGGCTAATACCAGTTGGGGCTTCGATCCGAAGTCCAGCATCGTCGATGCCCTTACAGACACCGGTTGCGGGCAAACGCCTTTACCAGCCGGCTGCAGTCCACTGAGTATCGCTCTCATTAAGTATTTTCCGAAGAATCCAGGCTTCACCGCCTCCCCCAATGACCCCACTTTGATCAATTACAACTTCAACAATCATGATCGGGCCGACAACCTGGTTTTCAAGAGCGATTACCATCTGAATGAGCATCACGTCTTCTCCGGCCGGTTCATCTACGCGAACTCGCATCAGATTGAAGAGGATGCGATACCGCTACAGCCCTATTGGCTATCGCAGACGTCGCCCACGACCCAGGTCTTCGGCGGCGATTGGACGTGGACTCCGAATTCGCGTTGGGTCAATACCGCTCGAGTCAGCTACAACCGATTCAATGAATACATCGCTCCGCTCGACGCCAACGTTAATCCCACCGCGTATGGTCTGAATACTGGCATTACTGATCCGCGTCTTTTTGGCTTTCCTCGCATCAATCCCAGCACCTCATATTTCAATTATCTTGGAGGAAATTCCAGTTGGCCGCTGGGTACAACACCAAGTCACACCGAGAATTATTCCGATACGGTAGCCTACACGGTCGGCAAGCATGCCATCCG
>JAFAGX010000620.1 GCA_019237515.1 Acidobacteriaceae bacterium | reverse complement strand
GGGTGCGTTATGCGAGCATCTATCCCGGAATTGATCTCGTGTACTACGGCAATCGCGGCCGGCTGGAATATGACTTTGAAATCTCGCCGGGAGCCGACGCCAGGCGCATCGCTTTGAAATTTGGCGGAGCGAAACGTACATCGATCGATTCCGACGGCAATGTGGTGCTTGCCTTTTTGGATGGAGATATCCGGCTGCAAACGCCAGAAATTTTCCAGATGGTAGCTGGGGAGAAGCGCAAAGTTGAAGGCCGGTTTCAACTCCGAAAGCAGAATGAAGTTGGATTCGAATTGGGACCTTACGATCGGGCCAGCACACTCATCATCGATCCTGTCTTGACCTATTCGACTTACCTGGGCGGCAGCGGAGACGAAGGCTGCTCGGTCATTCTCAAAACCGGAACCCCGATTTCCGGCTGCCCGGCAGTCGCGGTCGATCCTGCATCGAACGCCTATATCGCCGGGTCTACAGCGTCGACGGATTTTCCCACTGCAACGCCCGTTCAAGCCGGCCTAAAGGGTACAGCTAATGTTTTTGTCGCGAAGTTCAATGCCGCCGCGAATACATTGGTCTTCTCGACATACCTGGGCGGAAATGGCCAAGATTACACGGCTGGAGTGGGTGTTGATTCCGCTACGAATGTGATTGTTGCGGGAACAACGACTTCGAGTAATTTCCCCACCAAAAACGGATTTCAGAGTGCACGCACAAATGCAAACAAACATGCATTCGTGAGCGAACTCAGCGCGGCTGGCAGCTCTCTGAATTACTCTACGTATCTTTCGGGCAACGGGACCGATATTGCAACTGGCCTGGCGGTTGGTCAGAGCGATCAAAATGCGTATGTAACCGGCACAACAACTTCGACGAATCCTGCGGGTGCAACGTCTTCCTTCCCCGCAACCCTCGGCAGCTATCAAACTGCCCCCATGCCGGGATCGACAATTCAGTTTTTCATGAGCAAGGTGAATCCAACTATCGGCAGCGGAAACTCCAGCCTGCTTTACTCCACATATTTCGGCGGTGGAAATCCTTCGTCGGGCGTTGCTGTAGGCGGAGGAATCGCGGTGGACATCAACAATAACGTCTACATTACCGGGGGCACCAATTTCGTTCATGTGGGCGCAGCCAACGATTTCCCGATTCTGAATGGTAATCAAGGCTGCCTGAACAGCCCCACCGTGACCACTGCCACCACGACTTGCTCGGCGAGTTCGAGCAACACCGATGCGTTTGTAGCAGAGTTCAATCCGAATGCCGTAACCGGAGCTCAACTGCTGTACTCGACCTACCTCGGAGGAACTGGAAATGACATCGGTTATGGCATCGCGACCGACGGCACAAGCGCGTACGTGACCGGTTCAACCTCTTCGACTGATGTTCCTGTAGCGGGCACAAGTGTCTTTCAGCCGACGAACGGCGGAGGTGCGAGTGATGCATTTCTCGCCAAGCTTGCGAATCCCGTTACTACCGGGACGACTCCAGGCTCAGTCACGCTGAGCTACTTCACATACATCGGTGGTGCAGGCCAGGACGTTGGTTTGGGTGTTGCGGTGGACAATATCCAAGGAGCTCGAATTACCGGATGGACAAACTCTTCTAACCTGCCGGTGCTCAATAACGGCAACATACCCATTAGCTACCAGGGAAATAACGACGCCTTTGTCGCCCGGATCGATACAACCGCTACGACGTCGACGGCGACAGGCCACTATCTGACCTATCTGGGGGGAAGCGGCGCTGATTACGGTACGAGCATTGCAGTCGATCCACAGGGCTCAAGCTTTGTGGCGGGCGAGACCAATTCAACGAATTTTACGCTGGTCGCGGTTCCGCAAACTCCGGCATTTCAGCCTAATATCGGAGGTGCTACGGATGCGTTCCTGAGCAAGTTTGGAGCGAATCTGGCGTTTACTTTAACCGGTAACAGTTCGCCGCCAACCGTGGGTGTTGGCAGCCAAGTCAGTTTCGCATACACCATTCAGAACACGGGGGACGCTGCCAGCAATGTCATCTTTACTGACAACCTGCCGAGTTCGGGAGCATCATTCACATCTGCAACGGTGAGCACGGGAAGCTGCGGCAGCGCTTCCGGAAATTTGGTGAGTTGCACAATTGGCAGTCTGAACGCAGGCTCAACGGCGACTGCGACTGTGGTGCTGACCCCGACCGCGAGCACAACCCCCTCGACTACGTCACTCACCTTGGGCAACACCGGTTCAGTGACAGTGCAAGGATGTAGCGCTTGCAGTCAGTCGGTAACGCTCTCAGCAATTGTCAACGATTACAACATTACGGTTTCGCCGAAGACAGCCACCGTTCCGGCAGGCGTGCCGGCGACCTACACGGCAACTATTACTCCGACTGGGCTTTCTGGGCCGAACCAGGGATTTCCCGAGAGCGTTGCGATTGCCTGCAGTTCCGGTCTACCCACGGGCGCGACTTGTAACACAACCACCGGAACCATCCCGAACCTGAGCAATGGTGCGGTGACCACGACGCTGATCATCAACACGACTGCGCGTGTAACGACAACGACAGAGCTGCGGCGATCGCCAAGTGTACGATATGCGTTCTGGCTGCCAATTTCAGGGATTGCTCTGCTGGGAGTCGGCGCCGGCGTTTCGCGGAAAAGAAAATTGCTGTTGGGAATTCTGTTTGCAGCATTCTGCTCGCTGATGATCCTTCAAGCTGGTTGCAGCTCGAAGTCGAGTATCACCACCACGAGCGGTACTCCCGCCGGAACTTACCTTGTGACGGTTTCAGCGACTTCAGGTTCGGCAACGCGCAATGCTACCGTGACGCTGGTAGTTCAATAGTCGTTACCCGAGACTATGCCCCGGCAGACAATTTCTGGTGATTCTTGCGGTCGGCAATCCCGTACTGGCGGATCTTGTAAAGCAGAGCCTTGTAGCTGATCTTCAGCAATGCCGCGGCTTGTTTGCGGTTCCAATTAGTCTGGTCGAGGGCTTTCGCGATGGCTTCGGCTTCGGCTTCATCCTTTGCGCTGCGAGCTAAAGATTTCAAACCACCAGCGGAACCATTTCCTGAATTCTGTGCCGGAGGTTCAAACTGCGCGCCGCTGCCGTCAGTTTTGGGCTTAAGTTCATTGATAGCGAGCTTTTCATCACCCAACACCAAGTAGCGCTTCACAAAGTTGCCGAGTTCGCGAAGATTGCCCGGCCAGGAATACGCTAAACAGGCTTCGAGCATATCAGGAGTTATTGGCAACGCCGGCCGCGCATAGCGCTCCGATTGGTGCGCCATGAAATGCTTTAGCAGAATCGGGATTTCCTCTTTACGTTCGCGCAATGGCGGCACGTTTAGAGTAAATGCGTTCAACCGGTAATAGAGATCTTCCCGCAGTTGCTTGGTCGCCAAAGCTTCCGGAATGTTGATGTTTGTTGCGGCGAGGATACGCACATCGGCTTTGATGACTGAACGGCTTCCCAACCGTGAGAATTGGCCATCCTGCAAAATATGCAGTAGTTTGGCCTGCAAGGAAACCGGCATCTCTCCGATTTCATCAAGCAGGATCGTGCCTTTATTGCATAACTCGAATTTTCCCGGTTTAGGGTGATTGGCTCCGGTGAAAGCGCCGGCTTCATAACCAAAAAGTTCGCTTTCCAGAAGATCAGCTGGAACTGCCGCGCAGTTAACTTTCAAAAAGGTTCGATGCGCGCGCGGCGAGAGTTTGTGAATCAGGCGCGCCATGACTTCTTTTCCCGTGCCGCTCTCGCCCAGCATCAGCACCGGGATGTCGACGTTCGCAACCAATGCCGCTTCGGACCGCAGCTTTCGCATGACGGGACTCGCGGCAACGAAGAAAACATCGTCGGCGAGTTCTTCCACTTCTCCCGGATAATTCTGCTGGTTAGCTCCGAGGCACTGGTCGATAACGGTGTCCAATTCGACTTTCTGGAATGGCTTGGTCAAATAGTCGTAGGCACCAAGCCGCATCGCTTGTACTACCTTTCGCGTATCGCCGACGCACGACAGCATGACGACCTTTACTCCAGGTTCGATCTGCCGGAGTTTTTCGAGGGTCTGCAAGCCATCGATTCCTGGCATCAGCAGATCAAGCAAAACCAGATCAGGGCGCAGTCCCTTCTC
>JAFAGX010000476.1 GCA_019237515.1 Acidobacteriaceae bacterium | reverse complement strand
ATCGACGGGAACATGAATACTCACGAACCGGTAAACATTTTGATGGTGGATGATCAGCCGGGAAAGCTTCTCAGCTATGAAGCCATTCTGAGCCCGCTCGGTGAAACGCTCATGAAGGCGAATTCGGGCAGGGAAGCGCTGGAACATCTACTGAAAACTGAGGTTGCGGTTGTGCTCATGGATGTCAGCATGCCTGACATAGATGGGTTCCAATTGGCAGACATGATTCGCGAACATCCGCGGTTTCAAAAGACGGCCATCATCTTTATTTCCGCCGTGCACCTGACGGATGTCGATCGGATGAAGGGGTACGAACGCGGGGCCGTCGACTACATTTCGGTTCCTGTGATTCCAGAGTTGTTACGAGCGAAGGTCAGCGTCTTTGCCGAACTCTATCGCAAGAGCGAACAACTTGAAAGGCTGAACCGGGAATTGGAGCAAAGGGTAGCGGCGCGGACCGAAGAGTTACGCGAAAGCGAGAACCAATTTCGTTCCGTTGCCAATTCCATACCGCAATTAGCGTGGATGGCCGGACCCGATGGCGAGATTTTCTGGTACAACCAGCGCTTCTATGACTACACCGGGCTGAGTGCCGGCGAGATTCGCAACGCAACTCCGGAGCTGGTTCACCCGGATCACAGGCAACGGGTGATCGACGGCAGGCAACATTGTTCGACTAACGGTGATCCCTGGGAGGATACGTTCCCGTTGAGGGGAAAGGACGGCATGTACCGCTGGTTCTTGTCGCGAGCGGTGCCAATTCACGATACGAACGGTCAAATCGTTCGCTGGTTCGGCACGAACACCGACATTACCGAGCGGAAGCAGGCGGAAGAAGCGCTGGTGAAATCTGAGCGATTGGCTGCTATGGGGAGATTGGCGGGAATCATCGCCCACGAGATCAACAATCCGCTGGAAGCAATCTCAAATGCGTTCTTCTTGCTTCGAGATCATCCCTCGCTGGATGAGGAAGCGCGGTACTATGCACGGCTGGCAGAAGAGGAACTGGCCCGCGTTGCTCACATCACGAAGCAGACGCTCAGCTTTTACCGTGAATCACAGCAAGCGGTGCCGGTGGCGCTTGGCGAAATTCTGGACAACGTGATCGAATTACAAGTTCGGCGCCTGCAGCTGAATCGCATCACAGTAGAAAAAGACTTCCAGACAGAAGGAATTGTTCAGGGCTTTCCGGTCGAACTGAAACAGGTGTTTCTGAATATTATCGGGAACGCGATGCAAGCGATGCCGCAGGGCGGCCGGCTACGCATTCGCCTGGTGCGGTCGTCGGACCGGCGCGACGGGCGCGAAGGCATGCGGGTATCGGTGTGTGATACCGGTATCGGGATCGATCCGGAAAACAAAAAGCGAATTTTCGAACCGTTTTTCAGTACGAAAGAGACAAAGGGAACTGGCCTCGGTCTCTGGATTAGCCGTGGCATCATTCAGAAGTACGAGGGTACAATTCGATTCCGGAGCGTGCGCTTCAACGGGCAGCACGCGACTTGCTTTTCGGTGTTCATTCCGAGTTCGGCGGCAAATCGCATCACGGAAGCCGCATCAGTGCTAGTGGCATAGTGCCGAAGCTATGAGCAAGGGCAAGCCCCTAATTCTCTGCGTCGATGACGAAGAAAACCCACTCGTCCTCCGAAAAATGGTTCTGCAAAAGGCAGGCTATGACGTGCTTACCGCCAGGGGGGCGAAGGAAGCACTCGCGATCATTTCCTCGCAGCCTATTGACCTGGTGATTTCCGATCATCTGATGCCGGGAACCACAGGAGCAGAACTCGCGCAACAGATTAAGACCGATCATCCACGTCTGCCGGTGGTGCTAATCTCCGGTCTGAACGAAGTCCCGCCTGGTTCGTCCATGGCTGATGTGTTCTTGAGTAAGCTCGAAGGCCCGGATCACCTATGCAGAGAAGTCGCGACACTATTAGAACGGTGATTTCTTCGCCGGTTACGCCACAGGCTTGCTCATTTCCCGGTTGAGGAGGTCTTTTGTTTCGCAATGACCTGGTCTTTAATTTTGTCGTAGGTCGATTGCGGAATGATCTTCCGCCTCACGAGATCTGTTTTTGTTCTGTAGGGACGACCGGCGATGATTTTCTGTGCGTAAGCTTCGCCAATCCCGGGCAATGCGTCCAGTTCGTCCTTGCTGGCTGAATTGAGATCAACCAGGCTGGCTTTCGCGGTCTGTAAGGATGCAGTCTTGCTGGCGGCAGATTTGGATGTAGTTTGGGCCGTAGCGCCACCGACAAACAATGCGATGGCCAGCAAAGCAAGCACCATTTGCATGGCAGGGTTCTTCGACATCGTTCCTCCTAGGGTCACTCTCGCGTCTATTGTAATCCGGCAGAATTTACAGAGTCGGAAAAGGGGTAGGAATCAAGTATAGGCTGCGGGTTTCCTGTTCCCAGTCAATCCCGCAGCCTACCACAGCCCAGAGGAGCCGGCTGTCCTCCCAGCATCTTTCGTACAGCCGTCTCCCTGTTTTGATTGCTGCTCCAATCCTTGCACCGTTGGAACGCAGCACGATGTGATGATTGTCACCGCCGCGCGTAATTTCTTGTGACAGCCTGTATCCTGTCCGGTTTTCGTAACAAAAGCCGCCATTGCAGTGTCGGGTGTGGGATTCGAGTAACAATGGAGTAATGCATCTCCGGACCATTTTGGGATTTGGTGAGATGAGGGCGGAAAGCGCTGCTGGAAATTTTCAGCTCGCAAGCTCGATCCAGCCGACAGCAATCGATTGTTTTGCAGCAGGGTGCTTACGTAAATGATGTGGAGTCCAAGCGAAAACGGCAATTCCCTGAGCACAGACCCTCTAGTACGCCAGAGCAGACCTGGAACGGTTGGTAACATCCTCGTGGTGTCGCCCGATCATGGCGTGGTTGGGCAAATCAGCGAAATCCTGCGAGAACATGCCTTGGCAGTAGCTGCCGTTCACAGTGCGAGTGTTGCATTGGATCGGTTGCACCACAATAAGTTTGAGGCGGTCATTATCGATTGGCAATTGGACCAAGCCGTAGCCTGCTTGCACCGAGTCCGTTCTTCTCCTGCGAATCGTACCGCGGTTGCGCTTGCGCTCACGCGGGACAGCGAGGAAACGACGAAGGCGCTCCGGCAAGGCTTCAGTTTTGTGCTTGAAAGGCCACTGAGCCCGGAATCGATCCGGCATACTCTTAAAGTTGCCTACGGCCTCATCGTGCGCGAGCGGCGCCGGTATTTCCGCTATCCCGTGATCGTGCCAGTGGTGCTCAGCCGGAAAAATGCGCCGGAGGTTTTCGGCCGCACGGTGAATGTGAGCGAAAATGGCATGGCACTCCGATCTTCGGTTCCGCTGGTTCGAGATTTGGAGGGAATGGTGCAATTTACTTTGCCAGACCCAGCACTGCAGATCACGGCCGAAGCCAAGGTTTGCTGGAACGACGAGCGAGGAAACTCGGGGCTTCAGTTCTTATTCATGCCGTCGGATCTCGCGTCTCATCTGCAAAGCTGGCTGGGACAAAAATTGGAAGAGGAGTTGCCGCAGGCCGTCGCGGAGAAATTCCGGCAAGCGAGGTAACCGTCGGCGGCGTGACACCGTGCTCAGTGCTGCGGTCCCTGCAAGTATTTGGAAAACCATTTCACCATTTGCTTGGTAACATCTATCTGATCCGCCGGCTTAGTCATCCCATGGCCCTCGCCGGAATAAACCAGCAGCTCAGTGTCAACGCCGAGATGTCGAAGTGCGCGCCAAAGCTCAAACGATTGTGACGCCGGACAAACGGAATCGTCTGTTCCCACGTAGAACAGCGTGGCTGCGTGCGCGTTCTTCACAAAATTAATGGGAGAGCTTCTGGCGTATATCTCGGGATCTTCATACACGGTCGCGCCGAAATAAGGAGTCAGCCATTTCTCAATATCCACCTGATCGTAGTAGCTTTGCCAATTGGAGGAACCCGGGCCGGCAACCGATGCGCGAAACATTTGAGTTTGAGTGATGGCCCACATCGCCATGTACCCGCCGTAACTCCATCCGGTGATACCGATTCTTTGAGGATCAACAGGTAGATTGTCGATCGCGTACTTGACTCCAGTTTCTATATCGCGCAGGTCGCCGTATCCAATATCCTTCACATTGCCCTGAGTAAACTGTTCACCTGCGCCCATACTGCCGCGAGGGTTGGGATAAAGCACAAAGTATCCCAACGCGGAAAGGACCTCGACATCGTCGAAAGCGGGCGCCCAGTGAGACAGTGCTGCAGCCGCCGGTCCGCCGTGAACCAGAACTACCATCGGATATTTTTGTTTTCGATCATAGTGAGCTGGGTACAACAACCAGCCCTGGATTCGCAGTCGATCGCTGTTCCAGTGAACAGATTCTGCGTTACCCCACGATGCGGCCTGATCCCGATTGACAGAGGAAAGCTGAACCCATTTCCCGATTTCACCCACCCAAATTTCTGGGGCGTGCTCGAATGACTCCCGAATGGCTGCGGAGGTTTTGCCGTCCATGGCGACAGAAAGCGCGAATACAAGTCCTCCTGTAAACGGCCCATCACTTCCCTGCCAGAGAGACTCGACAGAGGAATTCGAAGTGTGAACAAGCACTACCGCTGCGCCGCCATCAACGATTTCAGTGGCCAGAATGTTTTCGGGCCCCGTCCACGTGATGCAGGTGATGGAAGCTTTAATTTCAGGTGTTACATCGTGAGCATCTCTTGTTTCCGTATCGACGACAAACACTTCACCGCCCTGGGCGATGAAGTCGCTCATCAGCCCGCCAATGAATGCGATGTGGCGCCCATCTGGAGACCATTTCGGCGAGGCGATTTGCCATTTTGGTTTGTAGATGCTGGTCAGCCGGCCGGAATCAATGTCGACGGAGTAAAGCGCAGATGTCCACCAATTGTCTTCGCCTTCTCCATTTGCGCGCGTGCAACATGGGGCA
>JAFAGX010000447.1 GCA_019237515.1 Acidobacteriaceae bacterium | reverse complement strand
GGCCTTACTCTGCATGGAGTGCAGTTGCAAGCTGCTAATTCTCTTCGAACCGCAACGCTGTATTATGGCCCGAGCAGCGGAATCGGGCTCTTACTGAACCACCATCCCAACTACGCCGCCACGGGTCCGGAACAACGGCACCTGAGGATGGGTGTAATCGGGTTAGGGGTTGGCACACTCGCGACTTACGGACATCCCGATGATCACATTCGCTTTTACGAAATGAATCCTGATGTGGTTCGCTTCGCAGCGGGTAGCGGAGCGCTTTTCAGTTTCGTGAAGGATAGTCCGGCGAGTCTCGACGTTGTGCTGGGCGACGCTCGCATCTCTCTGGAGCGCGAGTTGGCATCTGGCAGCCCAGGCAAGTTCGACGTTCTCGTGGTCGACGCGTTCAGCGGGGATTCCATTCCCGTCCACCTTCTTACAAGCGAGGCGATGAGCGTTTACTTGCGTCATCTCAGAAATGCCCAGTCGGTGATTGCGTTTCATATCTCCAATCGCAATATTGATCTTCTGCCGGTGGTGGTCGGCCTTGCCCAGCAATATCAGTTGCAAGTCGAGCGAATCCTGGCTAAGAATCCTCAGGGCGAAGCGGAACTGCCTTCCTATTGGGTACTGACGGCGGCCGATCCGGCGATCCTCAACATTCCGGCGCTCGCGACGCGTGCAGCTCCCCTTCGACTGGCGAGTCCGCCGCGCTTATGGACCGACGACTACAGCAACCTTTTTGACGTCTTGCGCTGATCCTCCGAACATTGCTGAGCCATTACCTTCGTGATCTGACCACCGGCACAACGGGTTCCCTATGATGTGCGCGGGGGTTCATGTGGCAGTTGCAAGCCAAGAGGTCAGTCACACAAACGCACACCCAGTTTCTCCGCGCTCAGCTAGCCCGATTCAAAATCCAGCGATGATCCTGGGCTTGGTTCTCGTGCTTGTCACGCTTGTTCTCTATAATCCTGCGGGCCGATATCCATTTATCAATTATGACGATGATCACTACGTCAGCGAAAATTCTCAGATTCAGCAAGGGGTGAGTTGGCACTCGATCGTCTGGGCGTTTACCAGCACCTCGGAAGCCAACTGGCATCCATTGACGTGGTTATCGCACGAGATCGACTGGCAACTGTTTCACGAGAATCCGTCCGGGTACCACTACGGTAACGTGCTTTTTCATGCTGCCAACGCCTGCCTTCTTTTCTTTGTGCTTCTCCAGGCGACCGGGTTCTTGTGGCGAAGTTGGATCGTGGCTGCGCTATTCGATCTTCATCCCATCAATGTGGAATCGGTGGCGTGGATTTCTGAGCGCAAGAATCTGCTCAGCATGTTTTTCTTTCTGCTCGCTCTGGCCGCTTATCGCTGGTATGCCCAAAAGCCCAGCGTGAAGCGATACACGTCAGTCGCAGCTTGCTTCGCGCTCGGTTTGATGGCCAAGCCACAAGTGATTACGCTGCCGTTTCTGCTGCTGCTGTGGGACCACTGGCCGCTGGGGCGGACACGAGCGGATGGCGGCGACAATTCGGCTTCGCAAGCGTCTGCAATGCCAAGCTTTAGCTGGCCCCAACTGATACTCGAGAAAGTTCCCTTGTTCGTGCTCGCGGCGGCAAGTGCCGTGGTAACGGTCAAGGTGCAAACGGCTGCTGGAGCGGTCCGGGATTTTCATCAACTGTCATTTATCGTGCGCCTGGGTAATGCTGCTCTTTCTTATTTCCGCTACATTGAAAAAGCATTCTGGCCATCGCATCTCGCCGTTCTGTATCCCTATTCGGCGTTCTCGGGTCTGCAGGTCGCCGCGGCGTTGTCTTTCGTTTTGCTGATTTCTGCCGCTGTGATCGCCACCCGCCGACGATATTTACTCGTGGGATGGCTTTGGTTTCTCGGAGCCTTGGTGCCCATGATTGGTCTGGTCCAGGCGGGTGCGCAATCCATGGCGGATCGCTACGCCTATCTGCCCTTCATCGGGCTGTTCCTGATGGCATGCTGGGGTTTTGCCGAGATCGCAAACTTTCAGCGCTGGCGAGTTGCTATTCCAATCGCGCTCTGTTCGGCTGCGCTCGTTGGTCTGGCTATGACTACGCGTCACCAGCTCGGATATTGGCGGGACAGCGTCACTTTATGGTCGCATGCGGTGGAAGTCACGGGTCCGAATTTTCAGGCGCAAGAACATTTCGCGAGTGCATTGTCAGAAGACGGGAGGCCTCAAGACGCTGGGCCGCATTTTGAGGCAGCTCTTGCGATCGATCCCACGAACCCAAAGGGCAACCTGAACCTCGCTGTTTACGATCAGACTCACGGGAAGATTGATGCAGCGATTCCTCTATATCAGAATACATTACAGCTGACCTCGGATGTAAAGCTTGAAGGCGAGGCTCTGGGCAACTTAGGCTGGGCCTACTACCAGCTTGGCAAGCTGCAGGAAGCGGAGTCGACCTACAAAGACGCGGTGCGCGTCACTCCTGAGAATCACAACACGTGGATCGGCATGGGCCTCGTAGAAAACAGGATGCGCAAGTGCGACGAATCCGCTGATGCATTCTCCCACGCTGGGGCCTTATCTTCTTCAGCGGTGGATTATCTACTGATGGAAAGCGCTTTGA
>JAFAGX010000283.1 GCA_019237515.1 Acidobacteriaceae bacterium | reverse complement strand
CGGGAGGAGAAAGTCCCACCTCCAGTCGCTACGCTGGCGACTAGTGATCGGGACTTTATTCTCATAAGCCCTGATTGTAAATGGCACTTTGGTGCTAGAGACGGTTGCAACTCACAGAAACAGCTTCAGTTAGAGGCAGATGACTTGGAAGTCTGCAAACCAAAGCCTTGCTGCGCCATGAGTGCGATCTCACGGCCTATGGCGAGCGATGCAGTCGCGGCAGGTGAAGGAACATTCCAAACGTGAAGCATCTTGCCCGTGCAGGCAAATTGAAAATCATCAACCAGAGAACCGTCGCGCCGAAGCGCCTGTGCCCGCACTCCCGAACCATTGCGAATCAAATCGGCATTGCGAACCTCTGGCACGAGTCTTTGAAGAGCGTGCACGAAAGCAGATTTGCTGAACGAACGATAAAATTCGGCGCTGCCGTCCTTCCAATACTTTGCTGCCATTTTCCAAAATCCTGAATAGCTGAAGGTCTCAGAAACATCGCGCAAGCTGAAATCGGTTTTTCGATAGCCTTCGCGTTTAAACGCCAGCACTGCATTGGGGCCGGCGTCCACTTCGCCAGTAATCCGGCGAGTGAAGTGGACACCGAGGAACGGAAACCGCAAATCGGGAACCGGATAGATCAAGTTTCGTACAAGATGTTTTCGATCGGGAGTCAAATCATAGTACTCGCCGCGGAAAGGCACGATCCGCACCTCGGGTTTCACGCCCGATGCTTGCGTAATGCGATCACTCTGCAAGCCCGCGCAATTCACTACAAAGCGTGTAATCAGGGAACCCTGATTGCTCTCCACAATAGTCTCGCTGTTTCGTTGAACAACGCACTTCGCCTCGGTCGCTGTTTTCACAAGCCCGCCCTGAGCGACCACGATATCGGCATACTTCTGACAGACCTGCTCGTAATTTGTAATTCCCGTGCCCGGTACATGCAACCAGGCCACACCTCCGCAGTTGGGCTCGATTTCACGCACCTGGCCGCGGTCCAACATTTTCAATCCTGCAATTCCATTGGCCTGCCCTCGTTCTAACAGCGCGTGCAAGCGAGGGACCTCATCCTGGTTTGTAGCGACAATTACTTTGCCGCAGATTTCCATCGGAATGTCGTGTTCTTGGCAAAACGAACACATCGCGGCGGCGCCTTCGACACAAAGCCTGGCTTTCAGAGAACCGGGTTTATAGTAAATTCCTGAGTGGATGACTCCGCTGTTGTGTCCAGTCTGATGTTGGCCGACGGAGTCCTCTTTCTCCAATACCGCCAGCCGGAGGCTGGGGAACATCCGCAAAAAATGCAGGGCTGTGGCGAGGCCAATGATTCCTCCCCCAATAATCGCCACATCAAACTGGCGCTCTTCCATGCAGGCTTAAATAGTCCTAAATTCTTGCGAGATTGTCGAGTGTGATCTGCGGAGTAGTTAGCGAGTCTCGCAACCACTCCAGCCATTTTTAAGATGGATGAACCGTCAAGGCAGAATTCAAAAACAACTTGCAATATGCGGCTCTATCCCTACAGCGAGTCCATAGAATGATTACAGCCTCTGCCTGATCGTTTGGAACCAACACTGACAGTATGCTCGTGAACGGTACAAAAATACCCCCTTAGCCGTGAGGAGGAAAAAATGCTGTATTGGGCTCTGGTATTTCTCATCATCGCAATTATCACCGCCATCCTTGGATTTGGCGTGCTGGCGGCAGCTGCGGCCGGAATCGCAAAAATCCTGTTTTTCGTTTTTATTGTGTTATTTGTGATCTCGTTGATCTCGCACTTAGGACGGAGGGGCTCGACACAGGTTTAAGCGCAGCGCTTAGCTGTCCGCACCTGAGGGAGCTCGTTTCGGTCTGTCCGTAATCGGCCGAAACGAGTTTTGTATTTCTTGGGGAGGATATCAAGTGCACTTACTGTATGCAAAGCTAATGGTGCAGGATCCTACGCTGGTTCGATCTCAACCTTCTTTGCCGCTGGATCCACTTTGGTAATACGAAAACTGCGCACCTGCCCTGGTTGAATTTCCTGCTGTCCCGAAGATTCCGCGCGTGCACCGCTTTTCCAGCGCGCCTGCAGCATGGAGCTGAGCGTAGCCAGATCGCTGGCCTGCGCTGACGCGGCAGCTTGTCGTTTCGCAGGTTCCGAAGTAAAACGGCACAATGCCCGAATCCCTTCGCCTAACTCGACCTGAGCCTCAACACCTGAAA
>JAFAGX010000275.1 GCA_019237515.1 Acidobacteriaceae bacterium | reverse complement strand
TTTAGCGAAGGCTACAGCGTGGTCACTCGCGAAGACCTCGACACGTTCTATTATTATCAGCCGGCGGTGCAGCACGTCAGCGTAGTGGACGTGAATGTGCCAAAGAACCTGAGAGTCGCTTACATCATGGGGGCAGGGGATGATATTCCAAGTGTGCTCAAACAAATTGGAATGAACGTCAGCTTGATTTCTGCCGAAAAACTCGGGACCGAAAACCTGGGCCAGTACGACACAGTGGTTCTGGGAATTCGGGCCAACGACACGCAAAAAGAAATTGCCGAGAACCACCAAAAACTTCTGGATTATGTCTCCCGCGGCGGCACCTTGCTGATGCAGTACAACACTGGAGTGGCTGACTTCAACAAAGATGATCTCACTCCGTATCACGCGCAGTTGAGTCGCGTGCGCGTGTCAGTAGAAGAGGCACCAGTGCAGATCCTGGCGCCGGACAGCCCGGTGTTCCGGTACCCGAATCGCATTGCCGAAAGCGATTTCCAAGGATGGGTGCAGGAGCGCGGTCTCTATTTCATGGATAAATGGGACGACCATTTCCAGCCGTTGTTGGCATCACACGATCCCGGAGAGCCCGAGCAAAAAGGCGGCCTGCTCATGGCGCACTATGGCAAAGGGATTTACATCTATACGGGTTATGCATTCTTTCGCCAGCTGCCGGCGGGCGTGCCTGGCGCGATTCGCTTGTATGTGAATTTGCTGAGCGCGGGCAGAGGTGATCAGAACGCTGTAGCTAGTGGACAGTAAGTAGTAGCTGATAGCTAGTGGCTAGGAGTCAGCCAATAAGGATGCGAGCCAAGCGCGCGATTCTTGTGTCGCAAAACGCGCGACACTTCGCGCGGCTCGCCCAGATCCCTCGCTACGCAACTTTCGCTTGCTCGGGATGACAATCCAGGTCAATCATCGCTGAGCTGAAATGCAATCCCCAACGCAATCCGATTCCGGTGGTCCCCGCCTGATCCGTGGCGTGGGGCTAAGCAGCGCAACTGCACTCAACATGATCGACATGATCGGCGTGGGACCGTTCATCACGATTCCCTTGATCGTGAGTTCGATGGGCGGACCGCAGGCCATGCTGGGCTGGGTGCTGGGGGCGATCTTCGCGATGTGCGACGGGATGGTTTGGGCGGAATTGGGAGCTGCGATGCCGCGGTCCGGCGGATCCTATGGATACTTACGGGAAATCTATGGACCGAAACGCTGGGGGCGGCTGATTTCCTTTCTTTTCATCTGGCAGCTCTCATTCAGCGCACCATTATCGATTGCTTCGGGGGCGGTCGGATTGTCGGGATATGCGGCGTATCTTCGACCGGGACTTGAGATTCCTTATGTGACGCGGGATTGGTCGATTCCGATGCCGTTGATCGGGCACTTGCAGGTGCACTGGCTAATCTCTGGGACAACCTTCATCGCGATCGGAGTAGTGCTAATTGCGGTTTTGCTACTGTATCGGAAAATCACAAGCATCAGCGCAATTTCGAAATTGTTGCTGTTTGGCGTACTGGTGACGATGGGATGGATCATCGTTGCAGGCCTGAGTCATTTTCAAGCATCGCGTGCATTCAGCTTCCCGCAGGGGGCATTCCATTTGTCTCACAGTTTCTGGTTAGGGCTAGGTTCGTCGATGCTCATTGGGACCTATGACTATTGGGGTTATTACAACGTGGCGTTCATCGGCGATGAGGTGAAAGATCCGGGAAGAACCATTCCGCGGGCGATCCTGCTATCTATTTTCCTGGTGGGATGTCTATACGTGTTGATGAACATGAGCATCCTCGGAGTGGTGCCGTGGCAAGAGATGGTGACGGCAGCCCGCAGCAATCGAGGACTGTATGTGGTCTCGATCTTCATGCAGAAGATTTATGGTTCGTGGGCGGCAAATGTAGTCACGATTCTGGTGATCTGGACGGCGTTCGCATCAGTTTTTTCGACTCTACTTGGCTATTCGCGAGTCCCGTATGCGGCCGCGCTCGACGGAAATTATTTTCGAATATTCGCGCGGGTTCATCCCGAAGGACGATTTCCTCACGTGTCGCTGCTTGCGTTGGCAGGTGTGGCGATGGCGTTTTGTTTTTTGTCGCTGGCAGATCTGATCGCAGGGTTGGTAGTTATTCGAATTACCTTGCAATTTCTAGTGCAAGCAATCGGACTCATTATCCTGCGCTGGCGACATCCTGAGCTGCCTCGGCCTTTTCGCATGTGGCTCTATCCATTGCCGGCATTGATCGCTGCTGGGGGATTTATCTTCATGGTGATTTCGCGGACTAACTCAGCCAGCCAGCTTCGCTACGCTCTGTTGATTTTGTTGAGCGGAGTTTTGCTGTACCTGATCCGCTCGTGGCGAAATGGAGAATGGCCGTTTGGAAAAACCATCTTGAGCGAGGTACATGCTGCAGAGTCGTAGCAAGAGCACGCCTGCCTCCGCGGCGCCAAACGTGTGCGTGGAATTGAAGTAGGGATATTTACTATGGCGGGCGTAATCAATCCATCGGTTCCGGCAAATCTGGTGCGGCGGTACGATGGTTCGCCGTGGGCGCCGCTGCGCGAGCCGTTGTTCCGGTCATTGTGGGTGGCAGCTCTGATTTCGTATACCGGGACGTGGATGCGGAACGTAGGCGCGGGCTGGTTGATGACACAGCTTACCACGTCACCGCTGATGGTGAGCCTGGTGCAGGCTGCATCGACTTTGCCGGTTTTCCTGGTCATCATACCTGCGGGCGCGCTGGCTGACATGGTAGATCGCCGGCGTTTCCTGCTGATCACGCAATCCTGGATGTCGGTAGCGGCAGCGCTGCTGGGTATCTTTACTTTGCTGGAACACATCACTCCGTGGACCCTGCTGTTTTTTACGTTTGTGCTCGGATTGGGCGCCGTCATAAACGATCCGGCGTGGCAAGCAATCACACCCGAGGTCATATCTCCTGAACGGCATGCTCCCGCGGTCGCGCTGAACTCAGTCGGATTTAATGTCGCGAGAGCAGTCGGGCCGGCGATCGGCGGATTGGTGATAGCTGCGGCGGGTGCTGGTATCGATTTCCTCATCAATGCGGTTTGCTTTCTGGGCGTAATTTTCTTTCTGTATCGCTGGCAACGGCCACATTTTGAGCGGATGGAAACGGGGCGGGTGCGCGACGCGATGATCACGGGGTTGCGCTACGCAAGAGAAGCTCCAGTTGTCCGATGTGTTCTGGTTCGCACCGCAGCATTCAGCATCGGCGCAAGTTCGTTGCTGGCTCTACTTCCAATCGTGGCGCGTCCACATGGTGCGACTGGCTACGGCTCGCTCCTCGGATCTTTTGGCCTGGGCGCATTAGCGGGGGGAGCAGTGCTGCCTCGCATGCGAAACCGCTTTTCTGTTGACGCTCTGGTGGCATTTGCGATTGTGGTATTCGCGGCCATGATTTTTGCAACTGGGCAAGTTCAAAGTTTTGGCTGGCTGAGTTTGATACTGTTCATCAGCGGTACGGCGTGGATTGGGATTCTGGCGTGCTTGAATGTTGCTGCACAAACCATGTCGCCGCCGTATTTGCGCGCTCGGGCTTTGTCAGTCTACATACTGGTTTTGCAGGGAGGAATGGCCGGGGGGAGCGCGCTTTGGGGTGCAGTTGCCAACCGGCTGGGCGTACCGACGGCATTAATGTGGTCAGCAGCGGCACTGGTGATAGGATTAGTGGCCGTGCGGCGGTATCGCTTAACCGCGCATGAACTGGAATTCGCTCCCGCTATCGTGCGGGACTGACCGAGTTGCAATCACAATTAATTTCAAGGAGACACGGAATGAGAGTCAGATCTCTGTTCATAGTTGCTGCGGTTGTGTTGTGCACGAGCGCTGTTTTCGCCCAAGCCAAGCCGGAAGAACATCGAACGGTATCCCAAATAGAAGATCGACTGGTCAGCATGGCGGAGGGCGAGTTCGTGCCGGCCGCTGATGCTATGCCTGAGGACAAATTCTCGTTCGCACCGAGTAATGGTGAATTCAAAGGTGTCCGGACGTTTGCGCAACAAGTCAAACATGTAGCGGCGGTGAATTATATGATTGGCGCCGCGATCCTTGAGCAAAAGCCGCCAGTGGAATTAGGTGGCGAGAGCGGCCCAGACTCAATGACGAGCAAAGCAGATATTATGAAGTTCACGAAAGATTCCTTTGCTTATCTGCACAAGGCCCTGAGCAGCATCAATGAGAAGAATGAAACAGAGCAGGTCAAGAGCCCATTCGGAGAAGGAAAGGTAACCCGGCTAGGGATTGCGACTATCGCGCTGTGGCACCCATTTGATCATTACGGCCAGATGGTCGAATATCTGCGCATGAACGGAATCGTGCCCCCGGCGAGCAGGCCACAGAAATAAGAGGGTCGACTCGAAAACTGGGTGGTGGCTCAGTTGAATGTTTCAAGGTGGAGTCATCCCGAGCGGAGCGAGGGATCTCGCAGCGGCCATCGATTCGCCCCGCGGGATTCCTCGCCCGCGGGTGAAAGCGCGGGGCTTCGGAATGACCTCAGTAGTGTGTGAAACACTCAGATTGAGCTACTACCGAAAACTGAATTATTTTGCGGCGGATTGGGTATTTTCTTTGGCTGCGAAGTCAACCAGCTTCTGCAGCACCTCGTACGGAATTCCGCCTGCGCTGAGCGCGCGGCCATTAATGAAGATCGTTGGCGTACTGTTCACGTCCAGGGATTTTCCAAGATCAATGGAATGCTGGACGCGAGTCTCGGTTTCGGGCTTGGCGGCGCAAGCGGCAGTCTCATTAGCATTCGCACCAGCAGCATCGGCGAAGCCTTTCAATTTTTCATCGGCGTTCGCGGCTGTGATGTCCGACTGTGCTCCATAAACGCTTCCAATAAATTTCCAGAATGCATCGCTGGAACTGCGGCCAATGCAGTCTCCGTACTCCGCGGCTTTCATCGCCCAGTCGTGGATCTGAGCGATAGGAAAATTCTGGAAGACGACGCGGACGTTTTTGTCCTCAGCTGCCAATTTGTCGAGAGTGGGTTGAGCTTCCTTGCAGTGCGGACATTGCAGATCGCTGAATTCGACTACCGTCACGGGGGCGTTTGCCGGGCCACGGGACGGTCCGTTGGCACGTTTGTCGAGTTCCTTGCGGGCCGCGTCGAATGGGTGAGGACCAAACGGAAGAATTTGGCCTACCACGGCGTGATGGTCATCCGGAGTTACATAGAATTTCTGTCCCTGGGCACCCTGCGGGCCCTGGAGGGTCACGTCCACTTCCGCCAAGCCTTCCGCTTCTGCCGGCTTGATCGCGGTGATCTTCCAGGTCAGCGAAGAATCATAGCCGAACATCTGGTGCATAAAGTCGTTGACCACTTCCTCAGAGGGAAGGTGAACCGAAGACTTAGCAGGTGCAGATTTCGCTGGAGCATGCGTAGTCGCGGCCTTTTCCTGAGCAAATGCCAAGGTGGCGACCACTAGAACGACAAGAATTTTCAAACCGTAGCGCATTATTTCCTTTCGGAGTGCTAGATATCTGATTTGGCCGCGATAGGAAAACGGCGTCCGTAACCAAAGGCTTTTTCGGAAATCTTCAGTCCCGGCGCGGCCTGCTGCCGCTTGTATTCCGTACGTTCGATCATGCGGATGACCCGACGAACCAGAGTAACATCGAAGCCGCGTTGCGCGGCAATTTGCTCAGGGGTGCGGGACTCTTCGACGTAATCTTCGAGAATCGCGTCGAGCACTTCATACGGAGGCAAGGTGTCGCTGTCTTTCTGATCGGGGCGCAATTCAGCGGAAGGAGGTTTTTCGAGGCTGGCCTGGGGAATTATTGGGCGAAGAGAATTTACGTAGTGACTGAGCCGGTAAACCAGTGTTTTGGGGACGTCGGAGATAACGGCAAGTCCTCCGACCATATCGCCATAAAGCGTGCAATACCCCACCCCAAGTTCACTCTTATTTCCGGTGCTGAGAACGATTGCTCCGAATTTGTTTGACAGCGCCATGAGCATGGTGCCGCGCGCGCGCGACTGAATGTTTTCTTCGGTTTCATCTTCCTTGCGGCCCGCAAAAACATTCTGCAAAGTTTTGCGGTAGCTCTCGAAGATTTCGGTGATGGGCAGAATTTCAAAACGAATTCCGAGATTTTGGGCCAGGCATCGCGCGTCGCTGATCGAACCCGGAGATGAGTATGGCCCGGGCATGCCGACGCCGATCACATTTTCGCGACCCACGGCATCCGCAGCAATCACGGCTGTGAGGGCCGAATCAATGCCGCCGCTCAGGCCGACAATCACTCGCTGAAATCCGCATTTGTGAACGTAATCTCGCGTTCCCAACACAAGCGCGGCATAGACGCTGGCTTCTTCGCCCGCAATTTGGTCGTGCATGTCGCCGGTAAGGGTGTCGGAATCGAAATAAATGAGGTCCTCTTCAAAGGATTTTCCGCGGGCGATGAGCTCGCCCTGACGATTCAGCACGACGCTCGAGCCATCAAAAATCAGACTGTCATTGCCTCCGACCTGATTAACCATAGCCACAGGAACTTTTTGCGTACGCGCGATGGACGCCAACATTTGTTGTCGAAATTCGCGCTTGCCGATCCAGAATGGCGAGGCCGAAATGTTGAGGAGGAAGTTTCCGCCGGCGTTTACCAGCGCTTCCACCGGATCGAAAGTGTAAAGGCGCTGTTTCCAGAAATTCTTGTCGTTCCACGCGTCTTCGCAGATGGTGAGCGCCATTTGTTTCCCACAGAATGAGAAGGTGGTTTGGCCGGCTGCGGGAGCGAAGTTGCGCATTTCGTCGAAAACATCGTAGGTGGGAAGCAGCATCTTGGATTGAACAAACGCGATTTTGCCGTCTTTGAGCAACGCGGCGGAATTCATGACGGACTTGCCGGTTTCCACCTGGGCGGGTGTAACTAGGCCGCAGATCACAGCGATTTCGGGAGTCTCGGCTGCGATCTGCTCGGCGGTTTCGCGATTGCGTGCGACGAATGATGGGCGCTCGACAAGATCGCGAGGCGGATAGCCGCAGATGGACAACTCCGGAAAAAGAATGAGTCCGGCGCCAGCTTGCCGCGCTTGGCGGGCGTACTCAATTATTTTCCGGCTGTTACCTTGGAAATCTCCCACTGTGGCATTAATTTGTCCCAGCGCGATCTTCACACTTCTAGTGTAGAGGCGCAGGACGGAGTAGCCAAGTCGGGAGTAGTGGTGAAGTGATACGGAAGCGAGCCAAACGCGCGGTTATGACGTCGCTCGATGAGCTCGCGACGATTCGCGCGGCTCGCCCAGAGCCCTCGCGGCGCAAAAGAAGCTTGCTCGGGATGACAAGGACTATTGGGGTGGAGGGGGTAGTGGCGGCAGCTTGATCATGACGGGACCATCTTTTTCGTCCACGATCTTGTAGTCGCTCGGAACGGCGAATAACGACGGATCTGGATCGGACGCATTTACATTCGTAAATTGGGTTTTCAATTCGCCCGCCCAAGGGTCATTGTGTTTGGTCATCACTGTTGCTTTAAGCTCCGGAGAATACCAGCGTTCGGAGGTGATGAGCATCGGCTGTTCATTCCCCATTTTCCCGGCGGCAATCGTGGTGGTCACACGCGTTCCAGTCGCATGAATGCCATCGATGGTTTGATCGCCCAGGTTTTCGGTGGTCGAATCAGGTTCTTTTTCAGCCTGACCGTTTTTGCGGATGAATACCTGGCTGCCAATGACGTCGGGCCCGGGAGCGCCCGCGGCCTGGTAGAACATAACGTTCCCCGAACCGGGCGCTGCGTCACGGAGAGTTGCACCGTGCATTGCTTTGGCATCCGCAGGC
This sequence comes from Acidobacteriaceae bacterium, assembly GCA_019237515.1. Next base: position 522 of record JAFAGX010000275.1, on the reverse strand, counting down.
CCCGAGGGTAAAGAGAGAGGCATCTTGCGGGCGACTTTGACGTTCGGATCGAGTACATAACGGAATCCTGCGACGGGATCGATGATGGTAATCAGCTTACCGGGTGAGTTCTGTGCAGCTGGGCCGAGCAGCATCAAAGTTGACTCACGACGCATTCGGCCTTCACTGTCGCGGCACATCGTGGAAGCGTCGCTGGTATGGATACGGTTGCCATCAGCAAAGTTTTGCGTATGTTCAGTCGAAATGGTGACACAAAATGGTGAGCCCTTGACCGGCTCCGCATCCATGATCTCGCTGCGGAGACTGAACGCGCCGGCCTTGGCTTGCAAAGCGCCGAAGTCCGGCAGCGCTCGCATCAGTGGAGGTGCTGAATCGGCCTGAGCGGCTGCGGATCCGATCAGAAGAAGCACTGCAAATCCATTGAAGAAGTGCATTTTGGGATGTGTCATCACTATCCTCCAAAAACCTTATTGCTCGAGGCGAATGCCACGAGCGATTCCGTCGGGGCCAACGAGCACGTCG
>JAFAGX010000147.1 GCA_019237515.1 Acidobacteriaceae bacterium | reverse complement strand
TGTCCTGAGCAGGGATCTCATCGGTTCTCTTGCCATCGACCTTGTACCCTACGCAGACTGGGATCTGATCAAGTTCGTCCAAAACATCCAGCTTCGTGACGACCAGCCACGAGATTCCGTTAATCATGCCAGCGTAGCGAAGCAGTGGCAAGTCGATCCATCCACAGCGCCGGGGCCGGCCTGTGACGGCGCCAAATTCATTGCCACGCGCCCGCAAGGCGTCCCCTTTTTCATCCAACGCCTCCGTGGGAAATGGGCCGCCTCCTACCCGAGTGCAGTAAGCTTTCGTAACTCCGATGACGGCGTCGATCGCGGTGGGCGCGATTCCCGTTCCGGTTACCGCCCCGCCGGACGTCGCACTCGAAGAAGTCACAAAGGGGTAAGTGCCGTGATCAATATCGAGCATCGTGCCTTGCGCTCCTTCGAACATCACCGACTCGCCCCGGACCAAGGCTTTGTTGAGCAATAACGCCGTGTCACAAACAAAAGGAGCAATCCTCGCCGAGGCGGCCGCGTACTCCGCATACATTTTGTCCGGGTCGAGCGGCTCCGAATTGAACAAGGCGTGCGCGATCAGGTTCTTCTCACGGCAGGCATTTTCGATGTGAGTCTTTAGAAGTTCCAGATCGAGCAGGTCGGCAACCCGCAGTCCCCGGCGGCCCATTTTGTCTTCGTACGCAGGCCCAATCCCACGGGAAGTGGTGCCAATCTTCACGCGTCCTGGGGCATTTTCTGAAGCCAGTTCAATCATCCGGTGGTAAGGCAAGATGACGTGAGCGCGGTTGCTGACAAAAAGATTTCCAGCGACCTGAATACCGGCTGCGCAGAGCGCATCCACCTCTTTCAGGAACGCCATGGGGTCGAGCACCACGCCGTTGCCGATCACGCTGCGGCGGCCAGCGCGCAAAACCCCGCATGGGATTAACTGCAGAATGAACTTTCGGCCATTCACGATGACCGTGTGTCCGGCGTTGTGGCCACCAGCATAGCGCGCCACAACCGAAAAATTTTCCGAGAGCACGTCGACAATTTTGCCCTTGCCCTCGTCGCCCCACTGGGCACCCACGACAACCGCAGTTTTCCCTCTGTTCAAAGCAAGCTCCAAGACGATGGCGTAGCTTTCCCGGTTGCTAATGCGGGGTCGCACACACTCATTGCCCGCGAAAAACGGGTCGCTGAATTACATGGATAGGCGGAGCAGAGGTGTACTCAAAATGATAACCTGCCCATACCGGGGTCGGCAATCGGAATAGTCAACACTCGTTTCATCCCGTGGCAGTCCCCTGGGCGCTATCTCTCATCACGTGAGTTTCTCTAATGTCATAAACTCGTTCCAATGCCTGAACTTCCTGAGGTCGAGACCGTTGCACGTAGTTTAGCCAAGCGGGTCACCGGTGACGTTATCGAGTCAGTCTGGCTAGGGTCGAAACCTGAGCCGCTGAAATCACCGGCATCCGAAATTGCCAAAAGCCTTGAGGCGGCGCGCATTTCGGATGTCCGTCGAGTGGGCAAGCACATCGTCTTTGACCTGGAAAAGGTCCGTGTGGCGCGGGCGCCCTCGCCCTCGAAAAACTCTCGGCGTACCAATCCAGCAACACGCGACTCGTTAACGAGCCAATGGATCGTGCATTTAGGTATGACAGGACGCATGCTCGTATGCAAACCTGATGAGCCTGTCGAAAAACACACTCACCTCATCGCCAAGTTGTCTTCAGGGCGGGAATTGCGCTTCGTTGATCCTCGCCGGTTTGGCCGTTTGAGCGTTGCCCAAGGCTTCCAGGCACCCGGAGTCGAGCCTTTGGAAGTGGAATTGGACCGTTTTGTGAAGCTCTTTCATGGAAGAAAGACACCGATAAAAAGCGCCTTGCTCAATCAGAAATTACTGAGTGGCGTCGGCAACATCTACGCCGATGAAGCACTGTTCCGGGCAGGCATCCGGCCGAAGCGCCGCGCCGCTTCGCTCAGCAAAGAGCATCTCCGCCGCCTGTACTTGGCGGTGCAGGAAGTGTTAAAGGAAGCCATCGATCTTGGAGGCTCTTCGATCTCGGACTATGTCGATGCCGATGGGGAAGAAGGTTTTTTTCAGCTTCAGCATAGGGTTTATGGTCGCGAAGGTGAGCCATGCCTGGTTTGCAAAACACCGATTAAGCGTGTTGTTATTGCGGGACGGAGCAGCCACTATTGTCCGAGGTGCCAGAAATAGCTGCCCTGAAGCTTGGCCGAAAACGATTTAATACAAAATTCCCAATCGACAACCTAAATTCCTCAGTGTTACTCTGATGGTTTCGTATGCCTGACTATTCCATCGGTGTCGATCTCGGCGGTACAAATCTGCGGATTGCAGCAGTCGATCAGAGTGGTGAACTGCTGGAGAAAATTACCCTGGGTACCCGCATCGCGCTGGGCCGTGATCTCGTTCTCAACGACATGTGCGATGCGATCCAGCAACTGGTCGCGAAGTATCGGGAAGTGGGACCTCTGACCGGGATCGGGATTGGAGTACCCGGAATCATCGATATGTCGACAGGTATGGTTCTCGAATCGCCTAATCTGCCGGGCTGGACCGACTATCCCGTGCGAGACGAGATCGAAAAGCGGTTGGGCACTCAGGTGATTCTTGAGAATGATGCGAACTCTGCTGCCCTTGGTGAAAATTGGTTGGGTGCGGCCAGAGCGGTGGAAGACATGGTCATCCTGACTTTAGGTACGGGCGTTGGCGGTGGGCTGGTACTGGGAAGACGGATATGGCACGGCATGACGGGGATGGCTGGTGAGTTTGGACATATGACGGTCGAACCGGACGGTCCCTTCTGTGGATGTGGCAATCAGGGTTGTCTCGAAGCTCTAGCCTCCGCCACTGCCATTGTACGAATGGCTCGAGAAGCCATTGCCAGCGGCGCCGCGCCAGAGCTTTCGCGCGCCGCCAGTTCTAACCCTGAGTTCACGTCTAAAGCGATTTACAATCTCGCGATCCAAGGCGATGAAGGAGCCAAGAAAATTTTTCGCCGCGTGGGAAGGGCGCTGGGCATCGCCCTCTCGAATTTAATCAATGGGCTTAACCTTCCGATGTACGTTGTCGGCGGAGGCGTTTCCAGCGCCTGGGATGCGTTCGCTCCGTCGCTTTTCGAAGAGCTGCGGCAACGCTGCATGGTGTATGCCGCCACATCCCCCGAGCCGGCACACAAGCAAGGCGCTTCTGCCCACGTCACACCAAACGGTAAAACCAGAACTCTTGTCACCCGAGCTCTGCTCGGAAGCGACGCAGGATTGTTTGGTGCCGCGCGATTGCCGCAAGTGAGCACGGCCCAACACTTCGCTAGTGCCGTCCGCTCACCTTCGTAAATGCCGCCAGAAAGATTTGATTCTGGTCCGGCGTGCCGATGGTAACCCGGATCGCATTCGGTGCACCCCATGCTGCTAACGGCCGGATAATCACACCTTCGGTTTGGATCCGCTGCGCAAAATTCGCCGCATCTTCACCCAACTCGCAAAATAAGAAATTCGCCCATGTCGGAACGACTGGACAGCCCAGCGCCGCTACACTTCGAGTCAGGTATTCGGCTTGATCGGCGTTATTTCGAAGCGTCTTTTCAATGTGAACTTTGTCGTCCAGCGCCGCCTGCGCCGCAGCCTGCGCGATCGAAGATACGGAAAACGTGGTTCGCATTCTCCCGATATACGACATGAGTTCAGCGGGGCCAATTCCATACCCGATCCGAAGACCTGCCAACCCGTGCGCCTTCGAAAAAGTTCGGAGAACAACGACCCGTCTTCCTTGCCTGACGTAATCAATTGCCTGCGGGTGATCCGTGGCGCGCTGCTTCGCAAAATACTCGGCGAAGTCGTGATACGCCTCATCCAGCATTACAACGACGTGATCGGGTAAATCATCGAGAAAACGGTCGATTTCTGCAGCCTTCAGCAGCGTGCCCGTCGGATTGTTTGGATTAGCAAGATAGATAATTCGAGTGTTGACGTCGACAGCAGTAGCGATTGCCCTCAAATCGAAAGCATTGTCCCTCATCGGAACTTGAATCAGCTTTCCGCCCGCGGCTTCGGTCGCGATGGGGTAGATGATGAACGAACGCTCGCTCGTCACTGCGTTCAACCCCGGAGACAATACAGCGCGAGCCACAAGCTCCAATACCGCGGTTGAGCCGGCGGCCACGACAATGTTTTCTGGGCTAACCCCGTGACGTTCACTAAGGCTGCGGGTCAGATCACTGACGTCGTTATCGGGATAGAAGTTCGATTCCGCGAGCGCAGCTTGCATCGCTCCAACAGCTTTCGGTGATGGCCCAAACGGATTCTCATTCGAAGCCAATTTAATGCAGTCCACACTGCTCTCCAGTAGCGCCTGCCGTTTGGATTTGCCCGGCGTGTACGCAATCAAGCTGCGGAGGTATGCGGGGACGAGCTGGCCGAAATCATTTATGAATGATTTCAGGATGGGCCATGTGGCTTTCGTCCCGGGCCTCTGCCTAGTCCGACTAAGGTCTTCAGTCGAGCAACTTCTTCGTAAGTCAGTTTGCGAAAGTCGCCAGGATGGACATCCAACTGTAGCGGTCCGTAGCGCACGCGCTTGATTTTTTCCACATGGTGCCCGACCTCCTCGAACATTCGTCGAATCTGCCGATTTTTCCCTTCGATCAGAGTTACTTCGTACCACGGATTCGCTGCTTCCCGAATCGCCCTGATTTTGGCTGGAGCTGTCTTCACTCTCTTACGATGATCAACGGCTATAGAGACTCCGGTGCGTAATCGGGCCAAGGCCTCTTCAGTGGGAGTGCCAGCAACTTTGACCAGATAGGTTTTTGGCACGTGCGACGCGGCTTTCATGAGCGCATGCGCCAACGCACCATCGTTGGTGAGGAGCAGCAACCCTTCGCTGCCATAGTCCAAGCGCCCCACGGGATAGACTCGGGCTGAAACACCCCGCAACAGTTCCATCACCGTCGGGCGGTTTTCGGGATCACGCACCGTAGTGACATATCCCTTGGGCTTGTTCATCAGCAGATATACATGCCGCTGTGCGCCCTGCAGCAGTTTTCCCTGGACGCGAATATGGTCCCGTTCCGGATCTGCTTTGCTGCCCAGTTCTGTAACTGTGCGGCCATTCACCGCGACTAGGCCGCTGGTGATCAGATCTTCCGCCTTGCGGCGAGACGCGATACCAGCGGCGGCGATGATTTTCTGGAGTCGCTCGACGGGCATAGGCTCCAGCCTATCAGAATAAAGTGGTCATTCTGAGCGCAGCGAGGAATCTGTTCGCTACCGGAAGATGTCTTGCAGAAAAGTCATGCGGCCGGATCGTTCTCCCCATGATGCGGAACTACCACCGGGACTTCTTCTCCTTCGGCACTCGATGCAACGGCGTTCTGAACTGCGGGGGGACTGGCGTCGGTGGGCTTTTCCTCGCCCGGCAGCATTTCGCTCTGAAACGATTCGGCGACCAGCTTCTCAAATTCCTCCATGCTCGGTAGTTCGCTGATGTCGTTCAGGCCGAAGCGCAGCAGGAATTCTTTGGTTGTTTTGTAGAGAATGGGTCTCCCGATCACCGCTTTGCGGCCGGCGGTCGTGATCAATTTTCGATCCAGCAATGTGGCAATCACGCCGCCCGCGTCGACACCGCGGATTTCGCTGATCTCAGGAACCGTGACCGGCTGCTTGTAGGCGATAACGGCTAACGTTTCGAGAGCGGGCAGTGACAGCCGAATGGGCGGTTTCAAACTTTTGGCGAAATCCCGCACCACATCATGCTGCTCCGGTTTTGTCGACATCCGGTATCCGCCGGCCACCTGGCGAATTTCAATTCCGTGATCCGGTGCGTAGTAGTCGCGAATGAGCTCTTCCAGAGCCTGGCGGACGCGCAGTTGAACTTCGGTTCCGTTTGCCGCTCCGTCGTTGATCACAGAATCTTTGACCAGCCCGATCATGTGATCGAGAGTGACCGGGGTTTCCGCGGCGTAAATAATCGCTTCCAGTTTGGCTTTTAGACTCATCCCAGCTACTAACTCCTGGCTAACTGGCTAATTTTATTTCCAATCGTCACGCACGCCCGCGTGTTCCGACATAATCACTTCGAATCCCACGTGCTTGCGAACCAGAATCTCGCCAAAAAGGCGTTCTTGGCGCAATTGAATCGCCTGCAGCCGCACCAGTTCAAGCAGCGCCAGAAACACGCAGACCAGCGTCTGGCGTGACTCGATATTGCGCAACAGCTGCTTCAACCGGATCGGGCGATCTTCCAGCGCGAGCCTTCGTTTTAAGTACTCGATCATCTGCCCAACCGTTACACGCTCCTCATCCACCTGAATCATCGGCCGATTGCGCGCACGGTCTAGAATCTGCTGGAAAGTTTTGACCAGATCCACCACGTCGGCGGCGATCTCGGGTTCGGTACCTTCCGCATCCATGAATTCTTTAATCGCCGGATTCGAGCGCACCGCGTCTTCAATCTGCTGCTTCTGCATCAGCATCTGGGCCGCTGATTTGAATTTCTCGTGCTCAATCAGGCGGTTCACCAACTCCGCTCGCGGATCTTCCTGCTCTTCTGAAGCTGTTGCCGGATCGCGCGGCAGTAACATTTTCGATTTGATATGAATCAGGACGGCGGTCATATACACAAAGTCCGCCGCGACGTTTACATCCAACTCACGCAATTTTTCTACGTAGGCCAGATATTGAGCGGTGATCTTCGCGATCGGAATGTCATAAATATCAATGTCCTGCTTGCGGATCAAATCCAGCAAAAGATCGAGGGGGCCTTCGTAGACACTGGCTACGGACACCGCGAAGGGAAAGTCGCTGTCGCGGGCGGGAGCGGGTCGCTGCGTTTCAATGACGGCTCCAGTTGTGCCGTCTCGTAATTTCGCTTCGCTGCTCAATCGGTTGCCTTTTGCCCGAGAGTTGGAGGCTTAAATTCCCGCGACATGCCCATGGCTTCCCGCACTTCGCGCATGGTCACGTCCGCCACGTGGCTTGCCTTGGCCGATCCAGCCTCCAGAATATCCCATGCCAGCCGCGGATTGTCCTCGTATTTCTTGCGCCGCTCCTGCATGGGATTCAAGATGCTAACCAGTGCGTCAGCCGCCCAGCTTTTGCATTCTATGCATCCGATTCCCGCTGTCCGGCAGCCTTCATTGACCCTAGCCATGGTTCCGGCATCGCTAAAAATTTTGTGCAAATCACCGACCGGGCAGAGGTCAGGATTACCAGGATCGCTGCGGCGAATGCGTGCCGGATCGGTGACCATGGTCTTCAGCTTTTGGCGCACGACCGGTTCGGGATCCGTGAGCATGATGGTGTTGTTGTACGACTTCGACATCTTCCGGCCATCAACTCCGGGAAGTTTTGCCGCAGGCGTTAGCAGCGGCTGCGGCTCCGGGAAAACCGTCTGACCCTTGAAGTTGTAGAAGTTATTGAAGCGTCGCGCGACCTCACGCGTTAGTTCGACGTGCGCTACCTGGTCTTCGCCCACGGGAACAAAATCGCCCTTATATATCAGAATATCTGCCGCCTGCAGCACGGGGTATCCCAAGAATCCGTACGTGCCCAGATCTTTCTCCTTGATGTTCTCTTTCTGCTCTTTATATGTAGGCACGCGCTCCAGCCATCCCAGTGGTGTAATCATCGAAAACAGCAAGTGCAACTCGGCGTGTTGCGGCACATGCGACTGAATAAACAATGTGGACCGCTCCGGATCGAGTCCAGCCGCCAGCCAGTCAAGCAGTACATCGACTGAATTTTCCTTGATTCGCGACGTGTCGGCGTAATCCGTCGTGAGAGCGTGCCAATCCGCAATAAAAAAGAAACACTCGTATTGGTCCTGCATGCGCACCCAG
>JAFAGX010000093.1 GCA_019237515.1 Acidobacteriaceae bacterium | reverse complement strand
TCTCGTATTTCTTGTGCCACGATGCGACGGGTTTTATTCGCACGCACAACCAGCACTATCCCATCGCAGAGCCGTGCGAGTTGCATGGCTTCATCATGCGAGCCAATCGCTGGCCCTTCTAGCACCGTGTAGTCAAAATCCAAACGCAACTCGGCGAGCCGCCCTCGTATCCATGATGCTGACCAGTGCAGAGCACCATCCTCGCGCAGCAGTTCCCGGCGCATAAACCAAAGGCGATCCGAAACTTGCTGTGCTGCGTCCCGCAGAAGTCCAAATTTAGCTTGCCGCGAGACCGGATCATCAATCGCACGAACTTCGGTTGCGGTGTCACACGGCAGGGCCTCCACGACACAAGTGGTTCCTGAGTCCTGCAGATTGAGTGCTCGCCCTACCATCATGCATAAACTGCCGATCTCGCCTTCTTCGCCGACTGAGCTAAATAGCACCTGTCGCGGCTTCTTCCGTTGCCTTTGCAAAAAAAGCTGTCGGACCAGCCCACTAATTTGTCCTTCCACTACACCTGGGTAGGCACAACAGCCTCCCTCGATCGCAACACGAGTCTTCCGACACGCGGCCTCAGAGGAGGCATCGCGCTCTTCTTCTCCAATCATTTGCGGGAGCAATTCCAGAACTGTGCTCATCGCCGCCTGCCTCGCAACAAATCTTTGTCGTGCATCACAGCGCTGGGCGGCAGCCACGCGATTACTGGCGCCTGTAAACACAACTTAATTTCCTGAGGAGTCCTGAAAGCGGGGCTGAAATAGTCCGTTCCCACGGCGGTTCCGACCCCGCAAACAGCTGCCATAATCAATCCAAGCAATCCAAAACTCATTGGGGAAACGTTCGGCAGCGCGGGAATCGTAGGCTTCTCTGCAACTGTCGCATTGAGAATCCCCCCTCTGTCTAAGGCATCTCCTATCCTCGCCTCTTCCCGTTTGTTCACGTACAACAGATATTGCTCCTCAGCCGCTTTCAGGCTATTCAGTAAGCGATCCTGCTCAATCGCTCGATTGCCGAACCGCCGCGCCCGAGCAAGACACGAGGCGAGCAGCGCGTTTTCGGCTGTGCGCCGCGCGTCTAACGCACTTGCCTCGATTTCAGCTTTTATCAGTTCCGATCTCGCCCATTGATGATTGGGTTCGAGATCGCTCGTTTGATCACGAAGAGGTATTTGTGCCTCAGTAGCGATTGTTTGCTTCGTCTCGTCGATCTCGGCCTCCACTTGCTGTACCAGTCGGTAAGACGGTTCGTACTGCGTCAGCAATTCCGTTCGCTTCAGTTCCAATTCCAGCAAGCGGGATTTGAGTTTCTCCAGCAGTTCCGGATTGTCCCAGTTCCGAACTTGCGTGAGGGCACGTTCGGGGATTGAATTTAACTTCGATTGGAGCGACTGGCTTCGTTGCGAAATCTGAGCCATGGCAACGTCCGTTTGCCCCAGGTCGGCGTCAATCTCGCTCACTTTCCTCAGCTCAAAATCACGCTGCTGCACAGCCGCTACCACATTTTCATTTCGATTGAAATCGATTAGCTGTAATTCCGCAGCCTCGAGCGTGCGGCGCGACTGATCTACTTGTTGCTCGAAGAAATCCAGTGCGCCCGATGGCCGATGCACCTCATGGTGACGTTCTAAGTAAGCATTCGCCAAAGCACTTAGGACTTTCGCACCTTGTTGTCGGTCTGAGGACGCGTAGCTCACGGAAATGACCGCAGCTTTGTGGGCCGGGTCAATGCTTAGTCGCTTGCGAACCCGCCGGGTAGCGCGTTCGAGTTGTTGTTCCCGGTTATCTCCCAGCAGTTGCCAAACCCACGATCGGCCCTCTGTCACTAGCCCAGTACGCTCAATCACATCGTGCAGGAGGTCATCATTCTGCAGAAGCTCAGTTTCGGAGTTGACTTCTTCTTCTGTGACCGCTTGCCGCACGAATTCTGGCTGGCTGGGAACCGCAGCAATCTCCGGATCTAGTCGGCTATGCCGCAATAAAATTTTCATCCGGGTTTGGTACGGTGGCCAGAAAACTCCGTACAGGAACACCATCAAGAACGTTGTCACGAACGTAATCAGGAGAACCCGCTTTTGCCGAAACAGAACAGCCGCTATGTCTCTTAAGGTGGGTGAGGCATCCGATGCTACTCTCGAAATCGACCTTGCGTTGTCCATTTGTGAGTCTCTCGCTCCTGAATCCTCCTTAAAATCCGGCAGGGTTGGCATAGAGGCTGAGGCTGGAGGCGGGGAGGAACTGCCGAATTTTGCTTATTGCATTCTGCGGAACAAATAGGAGGTCACCGCTGCGGAGTTGGACGTCTTCTCTCATCTCGCGCGACTTCAGCAGCGCTTTTATGTTCAGCACATGTGACTCAACCGTGTTATCCGAAATGTGACGAAATAACACAACCTGGGAGTGTTTGGCCCGCGCAGTGAATCCGCCGGCAATCGCTACCGCTTCCGTGACACTCGTGGAAGCCCGCAGTTCGTATTTACCTGGACGACCGACTTCGCCTGCGGCGACAAAATAGGGCCTATCAAAATCCTTCAGTACCACCGTAACTTCCGGATCGTGAAGATCGCCGCGATATGCTTCGCGGACCGCCTCCTGCAGTTCGGGAACCGTCAAACCTTCCGCATACAACTGGGCAGCCGCCTTTGGCGAAAGATAGCCGTCGGGCTGAATTGTGAGGACCTGGTTGAAATCCGGTGAGAAGGTGAACGTGATTTCTACCACGTCACTGCATCGCAACCGGTAGAGCGGACGGCGCACCCCCGTCAAGGCTGGACCCAATGTACCGTCCGCTGCTCCGGGTTTCGTGGTCGCCGCCGCAACCCCCGCGGTCGTTGTCTCCGACGGCCGCTGTTGAGCGTCGGCGAACACCGTAAAATGAATGATCGAACTCACGAGGGCGGAGATGAAAATGATCGCGGCGCGTTTCTTCCCTGCCCTCATTTACTCTGACCTGCCGAACAACCGAATTTCTTGTTCAGTTCCGGAGATTATTTGCCCGCACGAAATTGAACAAGACATGGAAAGTGCTGCCCAAAGAGGTAGACATCATGGCGCCACAGGCAGAGTTTTCTGCGTCTACTTTCGTGGAGTCGTGAGAAGAAGGCACGGAACGCTTTCGCTGATTGGATCTCGACATTCCATGCCGCTAACCTGGCCGGGAAATCCTCTTTTTCCACACCGATTATTGGCTTGACCGTGTCGAAGCATCACAGAACCTGACGGCCCGGCCAGCTATTCTTCAGCTTCGCAATTACCGCCGAGGCTGTATGCAATCAGATGCGCCGACTGCAAACCCTATTCGCGTCCTCGTCGCCGACTCCAATCAAATGCAGAACCAACTTCTTACTGCGGCTTTGCGCCGACGTCCGGAATTCCAAGTCACTTGCTGCGAATTGAGTCATAGCGCTGTTC
>JAFAGX010000255.1 GCA_019237515.1 Acidobacteriaceae bacterium | reverse complement strand
CGCGCAACTGCCCCATCAGACTCTTCTTCTTGAGCCACGAAGTCAGCCAGAAACCCTCGATCCGCTTACTGTCAAAAATCAAAGAGGCTGGATCAACCTGGCATGGCGTAAGGGACAACGCCCCATACACGAGGAGACGAGCCCCGTTGGGTTGAGCGCGCAACACTCTCAATGACAACTCACCGCCGACCGCATCGAACCCGATTGTGGCGCTTAGTCGATGGCACAGATCGCGCAGTCTAGCTTCAAAATTCCCTTCTTCGCTGTTTACCACATGCTCTGCTCCCAGTTTTCGTAACAGCTCAACCTGTTCCGGCCGGCGCACAATATTGATTACCGGCAACGAAAACCTCTGTCCCAGGCGAACAATCATGCGCCCCAGTGCGCTGGCGGCAGCGGTCTGAACCACCGCTTTATGCCCTCCCAGACGAGCTTCCTCTATGAGACCCCAGGCGGTCATGGGATTGACCAACATCACCGCACCCTGCTCCAGCGTGACCTCTTTCCTGAGGGGAATGCAGAGTTTGGCTGAAGTCACGAGGTATTCTGCCCACATGCCGCCGGTAATTCTTTCGTCCGCAGCGGCGCAGGCCACTCGCTTGCCTTTAAGAAAACCTCCCAGTATCCCGGGGCCGGAGTCAACAACGGTTCCGCTGCCTTCAAATCCCGGGACCGCCGGCAGTGGCTTCTTGAAGCCATACAGCCCCCGGAGAAACATCAGGTCTGACGGATTTACCGGCGATGCGAACACCTTGACCAGGACTTCGCCTGGGCCCGGGCGTGGGACTGGCAGGTCAACTACTGAAAGACTTTCCGATTTGCCATCGTAGGCGGTGATTTGCACTGCACGCATATCGCAAGACCTAAATTGCCAGGAGTATTGGCTCCTATGTTTTTACGGTTTGAACCCGCTGTTGCACCTCTGCCGCAAATGCCGCATCCTTCAGCGATTCCAGGTTGATCTCAACGTTGGCCAGTGCCCCTTGGATGGCCGCTTGCGCCAACGCCTTTGCAGTCGTCAGATCGGATTTCATATTGGGATTGGTAATCGGCCCGAGTGCTTCGGCGAGGCTGGCCACTTCCCTTGCCTTCTCGGCCACTCCCAAGGGCACAGCCGTAGCCTGCTTCAGTGCGGCATCAATGATTCCATCTCCATCGGCGGCTTGCTTCGCCTGCTTGTAAGCTTTCATGACAACATTGAACGATTCGGCATCGGCGTCGATGGCCGCCTTCAATTCTTCCCGCAGTTGGGACAGGCGCCCAATCGCTTCGCTCAGTTGCGACTCGTATTGCAAATAAGCTTTTTTCCCCCGCGACATGGACGCCACCATGGTTGCCAATCCTGCAGCCATCGCCGCGCAAGCTGCGGCCGCACTGCCGCCGCCCGGCGTCGCGGTTGGTGCTGCAAGTTGCTCCACGAACGGCTCAACGCCAGCCCGCAATCCTCCTACAGCCATTTTCCCGGTCATCACCGCGGCCAGACGGTTTTCCAGAATCAGCGACGAATCGAAATTTTCGACTTGAAGAAACCATTCCGCCGCCTGCTCCAACGCCTTCTTGGGAATCAGACCCACGATTTCGCTGCTGACCGGAATCACCCCAAACCGCGCAGCCTCCCGCTTCACGAATTCAAAAACGCGGTGAATCGGCGTCTGTTCGAAATCGGTCAGGTTCATCGAAACCTGGGCCAGCCCGCGCACCGGAAATCCAGCGCCCTTTACATACCGCAGGCCGCCGCTGGAAAAGCGTACGGCTTTGGCAACTTTCTTGGCGATATCAACGTCCGTCGTATTCAGAAAAACGTTGTAAGCGATTAAAAACTTTCTTGCGCCAACAACCGTTGCCCCCGCAGTGGGATGTACTCGCGCTTCTCCAAAATCGGGTTTGCGCGCGGGGTTCGAGCCAATCTCCGCGCGAATGCCTTCGAACTGCCCACGTCGAATGTTCTCCAGGTTTTGCCGTTCTGGGGTGGCCGCCGCTGCCTCATAAAGATAGACCGGGATCTGAAACCGTTTCCAGATCTCTGCGCCGACGTGTCGCGCCATCGCTACACAATCCTGAATCGTGACACCTTCGATGGGAATGAACGGAACCACATCCGCGGCGCCCATTCGCGGATGGGCTCCCTGATGCAAGTTCAGATCAATCAGCTCGGCAGCTTTGCCCACGCCTCGAACCGCTGCTTCCTGAACCGGCTCTCGCTCACCCACTAACGTGATAACGCAGCGGTTGTGATCGTGGTCCATTTCTCGATCCAGCAGGTACACGCCGTCGATCTTCATGGCTTCGACAATGGCGTCTACCTTGCCCTTGTCCCGGCCCTCGGAAAAATTAGGCACGCATTCGACCAGTGTTGGCATAAGAAAAGAAGGATATCTGGCGTGCTGCGTGCGCCGCAACTGACTGAGAACCCTAATCTCTGCGCCGCAGTCGGCCCTTGGATCAGGACAGATATGCGTCGAACCCGCCCGCCCACCTCGTCTCAGTCGTCCATCATCATGAGCACAACCGCTTATAATGACCCTTTGCACGTATGCTGAGCCCTATTCAAGAGCGAGAGCGGCCGGCCTCTCCCAGCCGAAAGAAAGTGATCATCCCGGTCGCGATCGGGTTGGTTCTGTTATTCGCCGTCTTGTTTGCGCTAACTTCCTTCGACCTCCCGCAGGCTCTAAATCCCGACACCAACCAGCAACTGTTTCTGTTCGCATTCCTTGCTGTCGTGATCTTCGTACTTTTCCTGGCATTGACCTTCGTTCTGGTCCGCAATGTGCTCAAGCTGTTTGCCGAAAAACGCCTTGGGGTCCTCGGTTCAAAGTTCCGTACCCGTTTGCTGGTTGGCAGTCTTCTGCTTTCGTTTTTGCCCGTCATCGGCATGTTCTTCTTCGCTTATGTCCTGATGAACCGGTCGATCGACAAATGGTTCTCCACCCCGGTGGAAGAGGTTCGGCGCGATACCGCAACGGTTGCTTCCCTGCTCACAGACTATGCCTCCCACGATGCGCAGGCGGAAGCCACATCAATCGCCGGTTCTCAGGAAACGCAACGCGCGTTTGAGAGCGGGAATTTCTCCGGCGTGGTCGATCAATTTCGCCAACATGAAAAAACGCTGGAGGGAGGGTTTGCCGTAGCTCTGGCCAATGGAGAAGCAAGAGGCAGTTTCCAGGCTCCTGCGGACTGGTCAGAGCTGAAATCCAAGCTTCCAACTCAAGGGGCCCAATCGAATCAGCCGGCAATACTCACGTTTGACAAGACTGAGTATGTTCTGGGTTCCGCAAAGGTCGCCGACAGTGGCGAAATCCTGGTGGCGATGCCGCTGCCCGGCAAGTTTTCTGAGACGGTGAAGGAAATTCAGGGTAGTCAGCAGCGGTATTTGGAACTTGCCCGGGCCCGACGGTTAGTGCGGCGTACGTATATGGAAGTGCTCCTGCTTCTCACCGTCGTTGTGCTCTTTGCCGCAACTTGGCTCTCCCTGTTCCTGTCCAAACTGGTGACTCGCCCAATAGCTGCTCTGGCTGAAGCCACTCAGGAGATTTCCCGCGGACGCTTCGACTACCGTGTTGAAGTCCATGGCGCCGACGAAATCGGCGACCTGGTGCGCTCGTTTAACCGCATGGCTGAGGAACTGGAATCCAGCCGCCGTCAGATCGAGTCCGCCAGCCAAGACCTTAGCCTCGCGAACATCGAACTCGAACAACGCCGCCGGCATATCGAGACCATCCTCGAAAGCATCCCCAATGGCGTGTTGTCCCTTAATGCCGAGCGTCAGGTCACGCACGTAAACAACGCCCTGCTTAGGCTTTTCCATCCAAGCGGAACGGATGCTGGCGTTCCCAGTGTGCTGATTGGTGCCACGTTGCGCGACGTATTCAGCCCGGACATCCTCCAGGATCTCGAGTCGCTGATGCGCCGCGCCGACCGCATGGGAACGACCACTACCCAAATGGAAATGACGCTGGAGCACACAAAACTAAACGTCGCGGTTACGGTGGCGACCCTCAGGCACGACACCCGGCCGCTTGGTTACGTGCTTGTATTCGAGGACTTGTCAGATTTACTGCAGGCGCAGAAACAGGCTGCCTGGCGGGAAGTAGCGCGGCGGGTGGCTCATGAAATCAAAAATCCACTGACCCCGATCGCACTATCCGCAGAGCGAATCCGCCGGCATCTGCAGCGTGGTTCACCACCGGATCCGGCTTCTCTGGAAATTGTCCATGGCTGCGCCGATACCATCGCCAGCGCAGTGGAAACGGTCCGGACGCTGGTCGACGAGTTCTCCACTTTGGCGCGATTTCCAACCGCCCGTCCGCAACCTGCGCGCATCAACAGCATCGTGGATACTGCCCTGGCCATGTTCGACGGACGGCTGGAGAACATCCGCATTCGTAAGCTTCTGCAGCCCGATCTGCCCGAGGTCATGGCTGATCCGGAGGCCATGAAGCGCGCACTCGCCAATCTCCTGGACAATGCCGCCGAGGCGATGCAGGGCGCGATCTTTCGCGAAATCCAGATTTCGACCGCGCTTGTGCCGAGTCGCGATTGCGTGGAAATCACCGTGGCGGATACTGGCCAGGGTGTTACTCAGGAACTGAAGGAACGTCTGTTCCTGCCCTACTTCTCGACAAAAAAGCGCGGGACTGGTCTGGGCCTGGCGATCGTGAGTCGCATCATCGAAGATCACCGCGGCTCCATTCGGGTCGAAGAAAATCGCCCCGTGGGCGCCAAGTTTATTGTGGAGCTGCCGGTTGTGCCGGATTCGGTTGCCGCACCTGCTATCAATCACCATGCCTAACGTTCTCATTGTGGACGACGAAGTTAGCATCCGGCGCTCGCTCAAAGGCGTGCTTGAGGATGAAGGCTACCACGCCAGCGGCGCGGAAAGTGGAGAGGCCTGCCTTGAGGCCCTTGGCAAGCATAATTTTGATGTTGTCCTGCTCGACATCTGGTTGCCGGGAATCGATGGGCTCGACACGCTGCAGAAAATCCGTGAATTGGACACTGCGCCCGAAGTGATTATGATCTCTGGACACGGAACGATTGAGACCGCCGTCCGTGCCACGAAGCTGGGCGCTTACGATTTCCTGGAAAAACCGCTCTCGATCGATAAGACCCTGATTCTCATCAAGAACGCCATCGATGCCAAGCGCCTGCGCGAAGAGAACAGGGATCTGAAAAAACAGATGGCTCCCCGTGGGGTCATCATCGGGAACAGCGTTCCGATGAAGGCGCTGCGCCAGGAGATCCAAATCATGGCGCCCACGAATGGACGCGTTCTCATCTACGGAGAATCCGGGACCGGCAAGGAGCTGGTCGCTCACGCGATTCACCTCCATAGCGCACGCAAAGAGCAAATGTTCGTGGAGGTGAATTGCGCTGCTATTCCTGAAGACTTGATTGAAAGCGAATTATTCGGGCACCGCAAAGGCGCATTTCCGGGCGCAGCAGGCGACAAGGAAGGTACTTTCGAACGCGCCCACGGCGGAACTTTGTTTCTCGACGAAATCGGCGATATGAGCCTGAAAACCCAAGCCAAGGTCCTGCGCACATTGGAGGAGCAACGTTTTGTGCCAGTCGGCAGCGACGAGCCGATTACTGTCGATGCTCGCATCATCGCCTCTACCAATAAAGATTTGGAAGAGGAAATCTCGAAGGGAAATTTTCGCGAGGATCTGTTCTACCGCCTTAATGTGGTGCCTTTCTCTGTACCGCCGCTGCGTGAAAGGAAGGAAGACATTCCCCTGCTGGCGCGGCACTTTTTAAAAGAATTCTCCGCGGCCTATGGCCGCAGGCCACGGGAGATTACCGATGAAGCCATTGACGTCCTGATGCGGTACTCCTGGCCGGGCAATGTGCGCGAATTGCGCAATGTGATGGAGCGTATCGTCATCATGAATCCAACCACCCCCCGATTTGAGCGCAAGCATCTGCCGCCACTGGTACACCGCGACGGCGCTCGTCGTCTCGCCAGCACCGAATTTTCTACGCTCCATGAGGCCCGCGCAGCTTATGAACGCGATTACATTTTGAAAAAGCTGGATGAAAATCACGGCAACGTGAGCCGCACGGCGGAAGTCCTGGGACTGGAGCGCAGCCATCTCTATCGCAAGATGAAGAGCCTTGGCATCGCGCCAAAGGAATGATGGAGTGAGCAAGATCCTGCTCGGCCTGCTGATTTTTCTTTTCGCGAGGGCCAGCGCTCAAGATCGCGCCTCCGATTCACGGCCACGCACAAGTGATTTAGGACTGAAGATCGGCGTTCTTCCCACCGGTCCGCTCAATGCAATTACCGACGTCGCTGGTGTCGAAGTCGGGCATACAACCATCATTCGAGGCGATAACGTCCGCACTGGCGTGACCGCCATTTTGCCGCATTCCGGCAATCTCTATCGCGAGAAGGTGCCCGGCGCAATTTATGTCGGCAACGGTTTCGGAAAACTGACTGGATCTACGCAGGTCGAGGAATTTGGCGAGATCGAAGCTCCGATTCTCCTCACAAACACCACCAATGTACCGCTGGTGGCCGATGCCCTCACTCGATACATTCTCAAATTCCCCGGCAACGAGGATGTGCTATCGGTTAATCCTGTAGTTGGCGAGACCAACGATGGCTACTTAAACGATATTCGCGGCATTCACGTCACCAAGGACGATGTGTTTGCGGCGATCAAGGGCGCCAAAAGCGGTCCAGTCGAAGAAGGCGCCGTTGGGGCCGGTACTGGAACTGTTGCATTCGGCTGGAAGGGAGGCATCGGAACCTCGTCGCGAAAACTGCCTGCCAATCTCGGCGGCTACATAATCGGTGTTCTTGTCCAGACGAATTTTGGCGGTATTTTGACGATTGCCGGAGCTCCAGTCGGCCAGGAAGTAGGCCAATTTTATCTGCGCAAAGAGTTGCAGCAGCAAGGAAGCGTGAAAGACAAAGCTGATGGGTCGTGCATGATGGTCATCGCGACTGATGCGCCACTGGATGGGCGAAATCT
>JAFAGX010000481.1 GCA_019237515.1 Acidobacteriaceae bacterium | reverse complement strand
TGGAGAATCGGTTTTTTTAGGTCATCCATTGCAGATATCAGAGCGGCTAGTGGCGGATCCCGCTGAACCGCGCCACTGCGGGTCGTTTTCAGGCGGCACAATTTCTCCATCTCGCATGTGAATGATGCGGTCTCCGTAAGCCGCGGCGTCCGGATTGTGGGTAATCATAAGCACGGTTTGACCAAGTTCGCGGTTCGAGTGCCGCAGCATGCCAAGCACAATTTCCGAGTTCTTGGAATCGAGGTTGCCCGTTGGCTCGTCGGCAAGCACAATCGCGGGTTTATTAATCAGAGCGCGGGCCAGGGCAACTCTTTGCTGTTCGCCACCAGAAAGTTCCGAAGGGCGGTGGGGCAGCCGTTTCTCGAGTCCGAGCAGGCCAACGATCTTATCGAAGTATGCGATGTCGCGATTTCCATTCGCGCCCGCAATGTCGAGAGCGATCTGAATATTTGAGCGCGCGTCGAGGGTCGGCAGCAAGTTGAACTTCTGAAAGACGAATCCGATTTTCCGTTTGCGCATGCGGGTGCGTTGCGCGTCCGAAAGTTTCGAAAAATCTGCACCATCAACAATCACGTGTCCAGAATCGGGCTGGGTCAAACCGCCGAGAAGATAAAACAGCGTCGATTTTCCGCTGCCGGACGGGCCGACTACGCTGACGAACTCGCCTTTCTGGATGCTGAAGGAAATACCACGCAGGGCGGGAACCTCGATTTTGCCTACGTGATAGGTCTTGTGCAGATCAACGGCTTCGATGAAATGATCCATCCAACCCATCGATATTACACGAATCAGGAAAGCTGAGCCGAGGTGTCGTCGTGCAGGAAACTAAGCCACGCTAGTTTGTGACCTAGGTACAGCGGAGCTGTGCGGGCGCTTGGGACCACGCTTGCGAATTAACAGCAAGCGAATGCGTTCGAGCAGTTCGGAGGGCGCGTACATTCCTTTAGGGAGAAAGACGTCGGCTCGGGTGTCACGATCGAAGATCTTCACTTTTCCGGAGAGCAAGATGGCCGGGGTCTCGGGGGAGAGCGCTTTGATTTCATCAATCAGCTTGCTTCCATCCATGTCCGGCATCATAAGGTCGGCAAGGACCAGGTCGATGCCCCCCTTTGTGCGGAACACTTCGAGAGCTTCGCGAGCGCTCGTGCAGGCGACGACCCGATAGCCTCGGGTTTCGAGCAAAACTTTCCGGATGGAAAGTGCCTGCTCATTGTCGTCGACGCAAAGAATGGTTCGTTTTGGCTTCATGAATTGTCCCGCAACGGATGAAGCGATGGACCAGGATTTTTTTCTGATAGCGACTGCGAAGCGACTGGAATCCTAAAGCGCAGAAGTGTCCGTCTGCAAGTACCGCGGATGCTAATGGCAAGGTTTGTCTATTGAAAAATTTTTGTGGTTGTGCATCGCTGGTTTTTTCTGAGGTTCTTACATCAGCAGATCAGAAAAAAACTTCACCGCGAATGGTCTCGACAACATTTCCACCGACGCGCACATTAACCACTCGGTCATCCCTTTTGGAAGCGCGTACAAAAATACGGCTGGGCCGGCGCATTTCCAAGCCCTGTTCGATCAGACAGCGATCGTCGGCATTAGCAATGCTATTGGCCACCATCCAGGCTGCGGCGCATCCGGCCGCTGAACCGGTGGCGGGATCCTCGCCGTTGTAAAAGATCATGCGGGCGTGCAGCCTCGCCTGTGGATCAACAGTTTCGCGAGTTACGAAGTAAAAGAACTTCCCGCCGGTCTGTGCCAGATATTGGCGAGAGCCTTTGACGTCCACATTCATGTTGCGAATTATTTCCAGGCCACGCAGCGGAACCACGGTAAACGGGACACCGGTCGAGACGGTTTGAATAGGCAAGGAAGGATCGATATCCCCGTAATTCAACCCGGAAGCTCGGGCCACCTCTTCCCTATCGTGGGTAGCGCCAAATTGCGGATCGATTTGCGTCATCTCGCCGAATACCGGCTCGCCAGGTGTTTCCTCGAATCGAACTGGAACCTTGCCGACATTCAGATCCAGTGTGACTTCAGAGGCCGAAGTCGAGCCGCGAAGGTGAAATGCAGTACCAAGGGTTGGGTGACCTGCAAATGGGAGTTCTTCCTGCACGGTAAAAATTCGGACGCGCACGCCACGGTCGTGCTCAACGTTAGCGTCACGGGGAAGAATAAATGTGGTTTCGGACAGATTCATCTCTCGGGTTATGGCCTGCATCTGATCGTCGGTGAGGCCGCGGGCATCCGGAAAAACCGCCAGTGAATTTCCTTCAAAGGGATTGGCCGTGAACACATCGACTTGGACGAATGGAAAGCGACGCTTTTGGTTTGACATCGCGAACATTGTAAATGCTCGCGCAGTGCCGCAATCAAAGCTGAACGAGCATGCGGATTCTGTTACTCTGTAGAAAATTGGCGTGAGGAGAAGAAATGTATCCAGACCTTATGGTGGTTCCGATGCGGGAAGAATTGACTCGATTGGGAGTCAAAGAATTGCGTACCGCTGAGGAGGTAGATCAAGCCGTTGCGAATGAGCCGGGAACAACAATGGTGGTAGTGAACTCGATTTGCGGGTGCGCGGCGGGACGGATGCGGCCGGCCCTTCGGATGGCGCTTCAGGGATCTGCTCTTCCGGACACGATGTACTCCGTTTTTGCGGGACAGGATTTAGACGCCACTGAGCGCGCCCGCAGCTATTTCACTGGCTATCCGCCTTCATCGCCGTCAATCGCTTTTCTGCGCGGCGGAAAGCTGGTACACATGATGCAGCGCAGCGACATCGAACATCGCGAGGCGGTTGACATCGCTGCAGAACTGAAAAAGGTATTTGAGAAATTTTGTGGCAAACCGGCGCGGGTAGGGTGACAGTTTCTTTAGAAGTGATCTCTCAGGCCTGAGAAAGTTTCCACCACGAGCAATCTGCTGGGCGGCGTCGGCTCCGCTACCTCGTCGTGTTCCAGAATCCACGTGTTTCCATGCGGGACAAAAACCGCGTTAATGCCGACGGAGAGCGCCGGATTGATGTCCGAGCGCGGGCTGTTGCCAATCATCCAGGTGGAGTCAGAGAGTAGAGCGTACTTCGAAATGATCGTGCGATACGTGGGGGCGTCCTTTTCGGCAACGATTTCGATCGCCGCGAAGTAGTCTCTTAATCCCGAGCGCTCGACTTTGCCAGTCTGTTCGGCAAATGCACCCTTGGTCATCATGATGAGATGGTGGCGTGCGGAAAGATACTGCAGGGTCTCGGGAACATCGCAAATGATTTCCATAGGATGCTCGGCG
>JAFAGX010000475.1 GCA_019237515.1 Acidobacteriaceae bacterium | reverse complement strand
TGCAACCTAATGCAGCCACGGAGTTGCCTTGCTCGCCCACACGCTCGACGGATATTTGCTCCGCAGTTCCTCGGCGACTTTGCCCAGCACCGTGTGATCGTGGGACGCGCTGTACTGCGCGACGGCTCGCCAGTACATCGCTTCCGGCGCGAAATGGGAGTCGCCAAACTGAGCGACCACCTCGCCGTACCATCGTTCCGCGTCGGCGTATTTCTTCTGCACGAAGGCGATGCGGCCAAGGCCATTCTTTAGAGCGGCCATGAAATCGTTGTTGGGCAGATAGCCTTCCAGTCGCGCACGCTCCTTGCCGGCAGCATCGAGCAGGAGCACAGTCGGAGTCCAGACCGCATCGAAGCGGTGGAACCATGCCGGGTGCTCTTTGATATGGGCTTTTCCCGGAAGGAAGTTTTCGCGGATGAACTCGGCAGTTTTCTGATCTTCATACGACTCGGCATCCAGCCGAGCGCAGGCTCCTCACGCCGGAGCTGCGCTGAAATCCAGCAAGATGGGGCGGGATTGCTCCTTGGCTGCGGCGAGGGTCTGATCGATATCCTTGCTCCAATTCACGGCCATGATTCGGCTCCTTGTAAGTATGGTGCCACGACTCAGAACTGCAGCTTGAGCGCCAGTTGGATCGAGCGCGGGCCTCCGATTTGGTACAGCGGATTGAGGCCGCCGTTCGCGCCACCTGAGCCGAGGCTGTTGTTCAGCGTCGCCGTCGAATAGCCGAAGAGAGGACTAGTTAGGCTGTTTGTTGGCGGACCGAAGTTGGGGTGATTGAAGATGTTGAAGAACTCTCCGCGAAAGCGAAGCTGCACTCGTTCCGTGAAGTGAAATTCACGCTGAAAGGCGAGGTCCACTTGTGAGGCTCCAAATGCACGAAGGTAATTGCGCGGGAAGTCGCCCTGCGTTCCTTTGGGCGCGGGGCAGAATGGCCCCTTGAATGGCACCGGACAGGATGGTCCGGCTGGGCTGGGTGTGTTATTGATGGCTTTCCCTCCCGGATATTGGGAGCCATAAAGCTCGAACGGAATTCCTGGTACTAAGTTCGGGCGAGGATTTAACGCGACGCCGTCGGCAAAGTAGATTCCGCCAAGCACATTTACAGGGGGAGCTGATCTCGCGAAGATGAAACTATCCACCGACCAGCCACCGAGCGCCGCGCGGGCAAAATTGTTCCATCCTGGCGTTGGCACGTTGTAAGTCACGCCTGCTGTAAAGGAGTGACGGATGTCAAAATCGGAGTTGCCGCGATCGATATTGGGATTCGCGACGGCGGTCGGCGTGTTGAGATAGTTGGCGAAAGCATCAGTCGAAGCGATGTCAATCGAATGTGACCACGTATAGGATGCCAGCGCCTGCAAGCCCTGCGACAGTCGCCGCTCAAATTTTGCCTGTAACGCGTGGTAGTCCGATGTTGCCGAATTGGTTGTAACGCCGATAAATGAGAAATTCGGATTCACCGAGGGGCTAATGAAGAGGTCAGTGTTGCGAAGCAGGTCGCGGCCAACTGCGCCGATGTAGCTGAGGGACAGAGTTTGGCTGCTTCCGATCGATTGCTCCAGCGCGGCATTCCATTCATAGGTGCGTGGTAGGTCCAGATGGGGATCGGCGACAACCATAGTGTTCACAGGCGGGGTTGTCTTGAACGGCGGCGGAGCACCGTTTGCGCCCAGAGGGAAGGGCGCACCGAAGAGCACCTTTTGGGCGAGGTATGGAAAGTAGCTGGATACGCCACCCAGCGATCCCGAACCAAGGTCATAAAATATCCCGAAGCCTCCTCGAAGTACCGATCCCCAGCTGGGTGTGTCGCCGAGCCGCAGCGCGGCTCCGATTCTGGGAGCGACGTTGCCGTAGGTCGTATCGTAGAGAGGAGTGCCGCGAGGCGCCAATGCGATCGTCGCGGGATTGTTCAGCCCAGTTACGGTGAAAGGCTGATTGGCGAGATTCTTGCCTTTCAGCGGCGGATTCAGATCCCACCTCAGGCCGTAGGTGAGGGTTAGTCGCGGTGTAATTTTCCACGTATCCTGGCCGTAGAGTGACAAATTTCGCGACAGGAGCGCGTCACCTTGGAAGGCGCCGACCGCCGCCACGGCCGTGATCCCGGAAACAGCGTACCCGCTGCACGACGCTGGGGGCGGGGGACAGCTTACTCCGGAAAAGTCTGCAAACTGCGAGTATAGGGATCTGCTGGTGAAAGGCGAAAGCCAGCGATAGTCCACGCCGAATTTAAACTGGTGGTTGCCCTCGACCACCGATAGATTATCGATGAGATTGATTTGGCGCTGCTCGTCGATGGCGGCTTTTCCCCGGGTGTAGTCGCCCACCCCGATAATATGCACCTCAAAGGCGGAGTTGGTCGAGGAATACCCAGCCGGAAACACCAATGAATCAGGCGGTGGTGTGGCGCCGCCGAAACTGTCGAGAGAATATTTCTCGCCGAGCCTATGGTTGCTGTAGTTGGTTCGTATTTCATTGCTGATTTTGGGTCTTATGAGCTCTGTGATGCCGAGAGTCGCAGTGTGTACTGCGGATGAGATAGCTTCTGCCTGGCTGAGGACCGTATAAGGCGGGGCTGTTGGGCCTCGCAGGTCGAGGTTGTTCGGTGAGTAGTTGTAACGGCCGAAAAGATTGATCTTGGAATTAATGACGTGATCGAGGCGGATGCTATAAGCGTTGAGCGATGATGGATTCGAATAGCTGGCATTGAATTGCGCTACGCCCTCGCCAAGCTCAGCGCCATTCTGGACGGGAAAGGCACTGAGGAAGGGCTGGATGGTCGTGGCGGCCTGTTGCCGCGACGCATTGTCAGGAACAGTGGTTTCTTGTGTGCTGGGCTGGCGCAGGCGCAAGCCTTCATAAGAGAAAAAGAAGAATGTCTTGTCTCTGAGGATTGGTCCGCCGAAAACGCCTCCAAAATCGTTCTGCCGGTCTTTCGCCTTGGGTAGCGGCGGAGTATTCGTATAGCCGTTGAACCAGTCGTTCGCGTCAAGGACGTCGTTGCGGAAGTATTCAAACAGCGTTGCATGGAACTGGTTCGTCCCAGAGCGCGTCACGATGGAAACCTGACCTCCCGGTGTTCGACCGTACTCCGGGGCGAATGATGAGGTTTGCACTCGGAACTCTTGCATCGCGTCCACGGAAACGAGGCTGTTGGTTCCGCCTTGAACGCTGAGCGCAGGAAGTGCGCCTCCTCCTGCCTGCACCAAGGGACTATAAGCCGTAACGCCAAAGTTGGCGCTGACCCCGTCTACGGTGAAGTAATTGGCGTCGGCACGCTGGCCGTTCACACTGAATTGCCCCTGATCGTCAAAGGCTGTTTGCGTCACGACCACTCCCGGCGTGAGCATGATGAGCGTCTGAAAGCTTCTGCCGTTCAGTGGAATGCCGTCCGCGAACGTGCGGTCCACCACGGTGCTCACGGTGCCATCGGTTGTGTTCACCCTTGCGGCGTCCGCCGTGACCGTGATCGTCTCAGATGCCGAGCCGAGGGCGAGCTTGAAATTGTGCTCCAGATTGTCCTGCACGTTTACGGTGATTCCGGTCAGGCGGAAGGCCTTGAATCCGCTCTTTTCGACTTCGATTTGGTAGTGGCCGGGGCGAACGCTGGCGAAGGTGTAGAAGCCACTGTTGTCGGTTGCGATGTTGGTAGGGATGTCGCGATCAATGTCGATCAGGCGGACAGTGGCGTTGGGGACGACTGCGCCGGTGGGATCGGTGATGGAGCCGTAGATGGAGGCGGTCTCGGTTTGGCCGTATACAGGCAGATTGAGAGCCGCAAGAAAGAAGAGAACAAAGAAGAAACCGGTCAAGCTGGAGCTGGGTCTCCGAGTCATGGCTTTCCTCCTTTTGGAGTTTTCCGGGACCGAAATTATACATGCTAGTCGCGATTCGGAATTGTGATCAAGATCACACTCTGCAAGGGGTAAGCACGCTTTGCAGCGTCTGGGCTAAGATGTATTTCCATATGCGCAAATGGCGCACGCAAGTCGTTACCTCGCTCGCCATCCTCCTGGCGTGGTGCGCTTGCGCGTTCGCGTTGGATCCGTCGCTCGACATAAGCCAGTACGCGCACACGTCATGGAAAATTCGCGATGGATTTACCAAGGGCGTGATCAATTCCATCGCGCAAACGCCTGATGGATACCTATGGCTGGGCACCGAATTTGGATTGGTTCGTTTTGATGGCGTTCGTGCGGTGCCGTTGCCCCAGCCCGTAGGGCTGCCAAGCGCTGATGTCCGAAGCCTGCTCGCCGCTCGCGATGGCACGCTTTGGATCGGCACGCTAAAGGGTCTTGCCAGCTTGAAAAATGGGAAGCTGACGGCGTATCCCGACTTGGCTGGACAAACTGTGGCGACGCTGCTGGAAGATCATGAAGGGACGATATGGGCCGGCGGACTTTTGGGGGCGCCTCCTGGCGGAAAACTCTGTGCAATTCGGAACGGAAGCACCCAATGTTACGGTGGAGACGGTAGTCTGGCACCTGGCATTATCGGGTTGTATGAAGATGCGAAGAGTAACCTTTGGGTGGGCGGCTTCAAAGGCTTCTGGCATTGGAGACCTGGGCATGCGGAATTCTTCGCTGTGCCGGGAGAGACTGACGGCGTTCGGGCATTTGCCGAGGACGAAGAAGGCGCGCTCCTGATCGGCGTCAACTCCGGGATTAAACGCCTCAAAGACGGTCGCATCGAGGCATTGCCCCTTCCTACGTCGACACAAGCGCTCAGAGTGCAGGCGATGCTCCGCGATCATGATGGGAGCGTCTGGATCGCCACCTTCCTAGGACTCTTCCGCGTACACCGGGGGAGGGTGGACGTATTCTCACACGTGGACGGCCTCACCGGCGATGCGGCAGCAAAGCTCCTCGAAGACCGCGAAGGCAGCATCTGGGTGACTACAATCGACGGCCTCGACCGTTTTCGTGCCTATAGCGTGCCGACCATTTCCGATAAACAGGGTCTCACTGGCGTTCCAGCATCGGTGCTCGCCGCCAAGGATGCCACTGTTTGGATTGGAACGAGCGACGGCCTTCACCGGTGGGATCACGGGCAAACGTCCCTGTTCGGCCATCGTGCTGGCAGTCAGCGACCTGATGGAAAACTGAACGGCCTTTCACCGACCACGCTTTTTGAGGACAGCACCGGGAGGGTCTGGGTCTCGACGAACAAAGAATTCGGGTACGTTGACGGCGACCGATTCATTCCCATAGCTGGTTACCCCGGCGGTTATGTGCACTCAGTCACTGAACTCGGCCGAGGTCATGTATGGGTCCAGAACCAGCAGGCCGGACTATTCGACATATTCCAGGGGAGAATCGTTCAGCAAATTCCGTGGCAGAACCTTGGACACAGAGATTTTGCGATGGCTTTGGTTGCCGACCCTTCAGGCGCGGGCATTTGGCTTGGATTTACGCAGAGCGGGGTCGTCGCTTACTTGGTAGATGATCTGATTCGAAAATCGTACTCTGCCGCCGACGGGCTCGCGAGGGGCAGCATCAACGAGCTTCGGTTCGGCCCTCGCGGGAGTTTGTGGGCGGCAACGGATGGTGGACTCAGCCGCATAAAAGACGCTCATATCTCAACGCTTACCGCGAAAAACGGACTGCCATGCGACGCAGTTCAATGGACGATGCGCGACGACAACACACTATGGCTCAACATGCAATGCGGCCTCGTGCGTATAGCCCAGTCCGACTTGGACGCATGGGTTGCTGATCCAACGAGAACCGTCAGGACGACAGTATTCGACGCCTCGGACGGTGTGCGAAGCCGTTCACACGCGAGCGGATTTGGACCTCCCGTGACAAAAGCGCCCGACGGAAAAATCTGGTTTAGG
>JAFAGX010000407.1 GCA_019237515.1 Acidobacteriaceae bacterium | reverse complement strand
CTACGCACACGCGAAAGACCTGGTCATCACATGCAAGAAGTTCATCTCGCAGCGTGGTGACGTTATCGCCGATGAGCGCACAAACGCCATCATTGTGACGGACGTACCGTCGGTCATTCCCAATATCGACAAGCTGCTGACGCAGTTGGATCGCAAGACGCAGCAGGTCGAAATTGAGGCGCGGGTTGTGGCCGCAACACGCAGCTTCGCACGTGATATCGGCACGCAGCTCGGTTTCGGATGGGGCAACCATTCAACCAGCGTCGGTGGTGCCAGCAGCGTCGGAACGTCTCCGGTGGGTGTGTTCGGATTGAATCCGTTCTATCCCATCATCGGTACCTCCGCGCCGAACTCGTCATCGCTGACCCAAGTTCCGCTGTTTTCAAACCTGGGCTCAACGAGTCCGACGAGCGGTGTTACCTTGCTGAATTTCAGCAAGAACATTCAACTGGACGCGATTCTGACCATGGCTGAATCGCGCGGCTTGGTAAAGATTCTGTCCCGTCCACGGGTCGTAACCCAGAACAACATCCAAGCAGTGGTTCGGCAGGGCGTGCGCGTTCCAATCGTGACTCAGGCCCAGTTGGGTGGTCCGCCCACAGTCACGTATGTCGACGCGTTCTTGCGCTTGACCGTGATTCCACAGATTACGTCGGAAGGCACCATCTTCCTGAACGTCGACGTGGAAAACACGACGCCGGACTTCGCGCAGTCCATCCAAGGCAACCCCACATTGATTACGCAGCAGGCTACGACTCAGGTGCTGGTAACTGATGGCGGGACGGTCGTGATCGGCGGCGTGATCCAGACCAACAACTCGGTCAACATCAACCAGGTTCCGTTGTTGGGCAGCATTCCGTACCTGGGTAACCTGTTCAAGCACACGCAGGTCGCCACCAACAACCAGGAGTTGATCTTCTTCATCACTCCGCGAATCATTCAGACATAGTCACAAGGTAGCTGTACAGACGGCCGCCAACGATCCATATCGGACGCCGGCGGCTTTGTCCTTTTTGCCGGAACAGGACTCTGCAGCGGCTGCTGATAAACTGCAGCGAGATGGACTACGACGGCAGGCAGGCTCGCATGCAGCAGCAGTTGTCAAGCGCCGGCCTCGGTGCGATGCTTGTCACCCGTCTTCCTAATATCCGTTATCTGTGCGGATTCACCGGCAGCGCCGGTGCCCTGCTGGTCTCGCACCGCAACAGCACATTCTTTACGGACGGGCGATATAAGGAGCAGGCAGAAAAGGAGGTCCAGGGCTCGCGGATCGTTGTCGGGCGCAAGCCGCCACTGGCCCTGGCTGCCGATTGGCTCGCAAATCACCGCAATTTGGGCCTAAAGGTGCTGGGCTTCGAACCTCAACATGTGAGCGTTGCCGATTACAGCCAGCTCTCGGACGTACTTAGAGTCCAGGTACGCCTGCGCAAAGCACCTCCTTTGATCGAGAGTGCTCGAATCGTCAAAGATCCAGATGAAATCGGACTTTTGCGTTCTGCTATCAGCGTCGGTGAGGGCCTATTTGACGTGGCGCTGAAAGCGATTCGCCCCGGCGTCCCGGAAACCCAAGTAGCGGCAGAGATGGAATATGCGGCCCGCCGAGCAGGCGCTGAAGGCATGTCATTTGAAACGATTATCGCTTCCGGCCCAAGGTCGGCATTACCGCATGGACGCGCATCTGCTGCGGAGATTCCGCGCAAGGGCTTCGTGGTGTGTGACTTTGGTATCATACTCGCGGGCTATTGCTCGGATATGACGCGCACGGTGCACGTCGGCAAACTGTCCGCGGAGATGCAACGCATGTACGATTCTGTTCGGGAAGCCCAGGAAGCGGCGATTCAAGCAGTAAAACCGGGGGTGAATGCCGGAAAAATCGATTCGGCAGCACGCCAGGTTCTTACGAAACGCGGCTTCGGCAAATATTTCACGCATTCAACCGGCCACGGTGTGGGTCTCGAAATCCATGAGATGCCCAGAATCGCGGCCCGGCAAACCGAACCGTTGCTGGCAGGTATGGTAATCACCATCGAGCCTGGGGTTTATATTCCCGAGACCGGCGGCGTGCGTATTGAGGACATGGTTTTAGTGACGGACAAAGGGTGCAAAGTACTCACACAAACCAGCAAGGAACTGGTTGAAATTTAGCTCGGGTCCAAAGATTGCTTTCGCGGCCAGCTCACAACCCACGGTCGCGCCACATACATGAACCAAAAAGAACTGAAGGAACTGATCGACTTCTTAATTGAGAAGGACATCGCCGAGTTTGAACTCGAACGCGGCGATGTCAAAGTGCGCATCAAGCGCGGCGCCCAAACTGTACCGGTTACCTCGGTAGTGCCGATTGCCGTCCACGGGTCTCCGGCAGCCGCAGTCCCCGCAATTCTGCCGGGCAGCCTGGGCACTCCGCCCGGTGCTTCTTCGCCAGTCGCGGCGGAGGCTCCGTCTGCCCCAGAAGAAAAACTTCACATCGTACATTCCCCGATCGTAGGTACCTATTACGAGTCGCCCTCTCCCGGGTCGCCACCTTTTGTTGGGGTGGGAGACAAAGTTGAAACCGGGCAGGTACTGTGTATCGTCGAAGCGATGAAGCTGATGAATGAAATTGAGTCGGACATGAGCGGCGAAATCGTGAAGAAACTAGTAAGCAACGGGCAGCCGGTCGAGTACGGCCAGGATTTGTTTGCCATTCGGCCAAAGTGAAATCATCGGGGATGGAAGCGCCGTTGCTGTCGCATGATGTCGGCCCTCCGGGAAAACGCCAAGCCCGCGGTAAGGCAGCACAAATTACATGTTTAAGAAGATATTGATTGCCAATCGCGGGGAAATTGCTCTGCGCGTGATCTGTGCCTGCAAAGAGCTGGGCATTCGCACGGTCGCAATTTACAGCCAAGCCGATCGCAATTCCCTGCCTGTGCGCTTTGCTGATGAGGCCATTTGCATAGGCCCTCCCCAGCTTTCCCAAAGTTATCTGAATATTCCTGCAGTGATCAGTGCCGCGGAAATCAGTAACGTGGATGCCATACATCCGGGGTATGGCCTGCTGGCAGAAAACGCCAATTTTGCCGAGGTCACGGAAACCAGCAACATCAAATTCATCGGCCCGCCTCCGGAAATCACCCGGCTCATG
The DNA here is from genome assembly GCA_019237515.1 of Acidobacteriaceae bacterium. Next base: position 6,131 of record JAFAGX010000407.1, on the reverse strand, counting down.
GGCGAAAAAGAGAAGGCCCGAGCTGCTATGAAACGGGCTGGCGTGCCGATCCTGCCGGGTTCGGAAGGGATTCTGGTCAGCGATGGCGAAGCTTTGGAATGGGCCCGGCAAGTGGGTTTTCCTGTAATTATTAAAGCCTCAGCCGGCGGCGGCGGCCGAGGTATGCGCGTCGTACGAAACGAAGAGGAACTACCAGCACTGTTCAGCGCCGCACAATCCGAAGCTGCAGCAGCCTTCGGCAACGGCGATCTTTACATGGAAAAATTTGTCGAGCGTCCGCGTCACATCGAATTTCAGATTCTGGCGGATCAGTACGGTTCGGTGGTCAGTCTGGGCGAACGAGAATGCAGTATTCAACGCCGTCACCAGAAGCTTCTTGAGGAATCACCTTCCACACAGATGACGCCCCAGCTGCGCGAGCAGATCGGGCAGATTTTATCGAAGACGTTGTCGGAAATCGGATATGTCAACGCGGGGACCATCGAGTTCCTGATGGATGAGGACAAGAAGCTCTATTTCATCGAAATGAACACCCGCATCCAGGTCGAACATCCGGTCACAGAGATGGTTACGGATGTTGACTTGGTGAAAAGCCAAATTTTACTCGCTGCCGGCGAACGCATGGAAACGGTCCTGCATGGCCCCATCGTTCATCGCGGACATGCGATTGAATGCCGCATCAATGCAGAGCACCCGGAAAAATTCACGCCTTCCGCCGGAAGGATAACGGCGTTCCATCCACCGGGTGGCACCGGAGTTCGGATCGATACCGCTGCATACGCAGAGGGCGTGATCCCGCCTTACTATGATTCCCTCATTGCGAAATTGATTGTTCGCGGCAAGGACCGGGATGAAGCTTGCTCTCGTATGTCCCGCGCCTTGGAAATGTTCATTATCGAGGGCATTTTTACAACCATCCCCTTGCACCGGAAAATTCTCGCAGATGCTGACTTTCGAGCTGGGAAGATTGACACCACGTTTATCGAAAGATTCCTGAGCAAGAATGGTAAGAAGCACTGACGACAGTGGTCCCGACGATCCTGGCGAGCTGGCGCTCGCCCGCGTAGACGAGGGCGTGTGGGCCTACGCGGTCGGGGCGGCTCCTCACCTGGAGATTCCAGGATGCTGAACCTGCCTCGGCTTTATGCCATTCTTGACCCATCCTGCTTCGACTCGGCCGAAGACTCGTTCTCAGCGGCAAAGCAATGGTGCGACGCCGGCGTCTCCTGGTTGCAATACCGGAATAAATCGGGCAATGCCCGGGTGATGCTCGAAGATGCACGACAGCTCAGGACTCTGCTGGGGAATTCCGTGACGCTCATCATGAATGATCGCGCAGACCTGGCGCTGGCAGCGGACTTCGATGGAGTGCACCTCGGTCAAGATGATCTGTCGCCGGAATCGGCCCGGAGAGTAATTGGAAAGAGCCTTTGCCTCGGGGTCTCCACCCACAATCCGGAGCAGCTAAAAGATGCGGACCAGAGTTCGGCGGATTATCTCGCCATCGGGCCAGTGTTTGCTACTTCGAGCAAGCAGAAACCTGATCCGGTGGTAGGCTTGGAAGGCGTGCGCCGGGCGAGGCAAATGACGAGCAAGCCTCTGGTAGCGATAGGTGCGATTACCCGTGCGAATTGCCGGGCTGTCATCGAGGCTGGAGCTGACTCCGTCGCGGTAATATCAGATCTGGTGCGGGAACCACGAAACTCGGCAGAGGAATTTTTGCGCATCTTAGGATAAAGTGTCGTAGCAGTTGGTGCCCGATTGCCAAATCAAAAAAGCCCGCATGGAGAAGCAGGGCACGCTGTCCTTGGCCCAAGAAGAAAAGCGCAGCACGAGTTTCTTAGCGACGAGAGTCTCGCGGGCGAGGTGTCCGCGCCACACAAGTGATGAGTACCGGAACTAAACCCCCTGTCCCAGTAACGCCCAACGACTGGGAGATTCATACCCATCAGGATCAGGAACTGGTCAAGGGCCTTGGCCTGACCAGTGCCACCATGCTGGTTATGGGATCGATGATCGGGTCTGGAATTTTCATTGTTTCGGCGGAAATTGCTCGCGAGGTGAATTCCCCGGCATTACTGATCGGAGCGTGGGTTGTTACGGGCTTTCTGACCATTGTGGGCGCCTTGAGTTATGGCGAGCTTGCCGCCATGATGCCGCGTGCAGGCGGCCAGTATGTTTTCCTGCGAGAAGCGCTCGGGCCTTTGTGGGGATTTCTATACGGCTGGACGTTATTTCTAGTCATTCAAACCGGAACGATTGCGGCCGTGGGCGTTGCCTTCGGCAAATTTCTTGGTGTCTTCTTTCCCTCAATTTCGTCCACGCATTGGATTCTGCATTTCTGGAAGGCTCCTCCGATACCCATCGGCCCCATGGTTCTGGGCAACATGGATGTAGGGCTGAACACTCAGAATCTGGTTGCCATCCTGGTTGTAGTAGCGCTTTCGCTGATCAACATTCTCGGTATCAACACCGGTGCAGCGATTCAAAACATCTTCACCACGGCGAAAGTGGCGGCACTTTTCGGTCTCGTGCTGCTGGGCTTCTGGATCGGTCGCAATCCAGCCGCAATCGCGGCCAATTTCCACGGCAATTTCTGGCACAACGCCGGGCTCGGGGTCATGCATCCGATCGGCGCTGGCGCTCTGGTCGGCACGCTCACGGTGCTGGCTGTGGCTCAAGTGGGTTCGTTATTCTCGGCGGATGCATGGAACAATGTGACCTTTACCGCGGCCGAGGTTAAGAACCCCAGCCGGAACCTACCCCTGTCGTTGGCACTCGGCACCGGCATTGTCATCATCCTTTACATCGCCTGCAATTTCGTCTACCTCGCAGGTCTGCCGCTGAATGGCGTCCAGGGCGGAGCCACGATTCTCGAGCGCGGCATCAAGTACGCCACTGAAGACCGCGTTGCCACTGCTGTGATGACGCAGATGTTTGGAGCAGCCGGCGGTCTGTTGATGGCGGCGGCCATCACCATCTCGGGCTTTGGATGCGCTAATGGCTTGATTCTTGCCGGGGCGCGCGTCTATTACGCCATGGCGAAGGATGGTTTGTTCTTCCGGAAAGTCGCTCGCCTGCATCCCGCATATAAGACCCCTGCGGTCTCCCTGATGGTGCAAATGGTGTGGACGTGCGTACTCTGTGTTTCCGGTACTTACAACCAGTTACTCGACTACATTATTTTCGCGGTGCTGGTTTTCTACATTCTTACGATCAGCGGATTATTTGTTCTGCGGCGAACTCACCCCGAAGCCGAGAGGCCTTATCGCGCCGTGGGATATCCGGTGCTGCCAGCCATGTATATTGTGATGGCCCTGTTTATCGATATCGTGCTGTTGCGCTACAAACCACAGTACACGTGGCCCGGTCTAATCATCGTGCTGTTGGGAATTCCGGTGTATTTCCTGTGGCGCAGGCCGCAAGATGCAACTACCCTGAACCGAAATTACCGAGGAGAAGTAAATGCCTAATCTTTGGGCCAGAAAGCCAATCAACACCATTCTCGCGGAAGCTTCCGAAACCGGCGAGCACAGCCTGAAGCGAGCGCTGGGGCCAACCAATCTCATCTCGCTTGGAATCGGGGCGATTATTGGTACCGGCATTTTCGTGCTCACAGGAACAGCATCCGCCAACCATGCAGGACCCGCGATTATTCTTGCTTTCACTCTCGCCGCGGTAGCCTGCGTGTTTGCGGGCCTCTGCTATGCGGAGTTTGCCTCGATGATCCCGGTGGCCGGTTCGGCGTACACCTACGGCTACGCTACTCTTGGCGAATTTGTTGCATGGATCATTGGCTGGGACCTCATCCTCGAATACGCTCTGGGCGCAGCAACCGTGGCAAGTGGGTGGAGCGGATATGTGCTCAGTTTCCTCGCCGACTTTGGCATTCGCCTCTCGCCAAAGTGGGCGGGCGCGCCTGGCACGGTTTTCCTTTTCTATAACGGGCATTGGGAGCGACTCACCGCTCAATTTCAGAAGCTGCTCGATTTTAAGCAGATCGATCCCGCTACCCTGCCCCACCAGTATTCTTCATTCAATCTTTTCGGATTTATCGGAATTGCCCTGGTCACAACCGTGTTGATCATCGGGATCAAGGAATCCGCCAACTTCAATTCCTTCATTGTGATCGTCAAAGTTTGCGTGCTGATGGTGTTCATCGGGTTGGGGGTTAACTACATCCTTGCCCATCGCGCGGAGGCAATCTCGAATTGGACGCCGTTTCTTCCACCGAACACAGGGCATTACGGCGATTTTGGCTGGTCTGGCATAGCAACCGCGGGCGGGATCATATTCTTTGCTTATATCGGATTCGATGCCGTCTCGACCGCCGCACAAGAGGCAAAGAATCCCAAGCGTGACATGCCTATCGGCATTCTCGGCTCTCTCGTCATCTGCACAATTTTGTACATCTTGGTTGCGGGTGTTCTTACCGGACTGGTGAAGTACACGAACCTTGATGTGCCAGATCCAATCGCAATTGGCATCGACATGACAGGCGTCGCCTGGGGTAGCCGGCTGGTAAAGCTGGGTGCGATCTGCGGACTGAGCAGCACCATGGTGGTGATGTTGCTCGGCCAGACGCGAGTGTTCTTCTCGATGTCAAAAGATGGTTTGTTGCCGAAATGGGCGAGCACCGTGCACCCACGTTTCCGGACTCCTTACATCTGCACCGTTTTGGTTGGAGTCTGTGTCGCGACCGTAGCGGCTCTGACCCCCATCAACGTTCTCGGTGAATTGGTTTCAATCGGTACATTATTGGCGTTCGTGATCGTGTGCAGCGGAGTGTGGATCCTGCGCAAGCGCAGAACCGAGGTTCCGCGGGCGTTCGTGGCACCGTGGATTCCGTTTACGCCCATCATGGGCATCCTCGTCTCATTGCTGATGATGTTCAGCCTGGCATGGCAAACCTGGGCGCGGTTGATCATCTGGCTCGCAATCGGTTTAGTCATTTACTTCGGCTACGCCCGGCACCACAGCCGGGTGCAACTGGCCAGGTCACGTACACCGGAAGGTGCACCGTCGATGGCCGACTAATCTTCCAGTCGCGTTTCCAAAGCGATCCGGTTGCCGCTTGAGCGCAGTGTCTCCGGCAAGCCTTTGCTAGAATTCGAGCGTCGAACGTCTTTTCGATAAGCACACTTCATGAAGATCGTCACTGCATCGGAAATGCGCGAGATTGATCGCATTACCAGCGAGCAATTCGGCGTTCCTTCTCTCACGCTGATGGAAAATGCCGGAACCGCGGTGACGGACTTTGCCTTGTCTCAGTGGCCGGCGGCCAAACGCATTGGGGTCATTTGTGGCAAAGGTAACAACGGCGGGGATGGCTTCGCTGCGGCCCGCAAACTGAAAGAAGCCGGACGCGAAGTTCACGTTCTCCTGCTCGCCGAAGCATCGGAGTTGCGTGGCGATGCAGCGCAGATGCTCGGCAGATTGCCCATGCAGCCGGTAGTCGCGACTTCTAATCAAGAGCTGCTCACCGATCGAGCGCGGGACGTCTTCGGCTGCGATCTTCTCATCGACGCAGTTCTGGGTACCGGTTTCCGCCCGCCAGTCAGTGGACTGTATGCTGAGGCCATTGAACAGATGAACAAAAGAAGTTCTCCTGTGCTCGCTGTGGACATCCCGTCTGGAGCGGATGCGGACGTTATGGGCGAGCAGACCGGAGCAGTGGCTCGTGCAGACTGTATTGTTACCTTTACCGCCCCTCGGCCTGCACATGTCTTCGGAGGGCTCACGCAAGGGGTGACCCGCATCGCGCCGATTGCTTCGCCAGAAGAGGCAATCCGCTCTTCCCTGCTGCTCAACCTCATAACGGCTCGTGACTTCGCTCCCTTGACCGCGCCGCGTCGCGCCGCTGCAAACAAGGGAAACTTCGGTCATGCGCTCATTGTAGGAGGCTCACTAGGGAAGGCAGGAGCGGCGGCTATGGCCGGAATATCAGCATTGCGCGTGGGAGCAGGACTATCCACGGTCGCCACCGCGAAGTCTGTGCTGCCAACGGTTGCAGGTTTTCATCCCGAGGTCATGACCGAACCTCTGCCGGAGACTGCACAGGGCACGATTTCCAAGAACGCTTTCGCTGGTATAAGCAAGCTGGCGGCGGGCAAAACGGTTATTGCTATTGG
>JAFAGX010000332.1 GCA_019237515.1 Acidobacteriaceae bacterium | reverse complement strand
TTGGAATCCACTAGATAGCCTTGGATGGTTCCTGCTGCCGGTGGATTTGGATTCGCTTTCGTGGGATCGAAGTTGGCATTGCGGCCGAGATTATCGCCGTATAAGCCTAGCCTCTCAAACCGCAAACCCAAGTTAAGCGTTAATGTCTTCGTGATTCTGAGATCATCCTGAAAGAAGAGATTCCACTCCCACGCTCGATATTTCCGATCGAATTCGCCCAGTGCGTCCAACGATGCGAAGACATTGCTCACGGTAGTGCCATTTTGTGCGGCGCTTTCGCCAAGCAGGAAGTCCGGAAAGCTCAAGAACTGGAGATCCCCGCCTGTAAGGATATTTGAAAGATCGTTGCCCAGACGCGAAATGCCGCCTCCGAAACGAATCGAATGTCGGCCGTGCGCGTAGGAAAGGGAATCATCGAACGAGTAGGTGTTTTGCGTAAACTCCAACGGACCGCTCGGGCCCATGTTGATGGACCCGGCAATGGTGATCGAGGGAAGATCGTTATTCTGCGCGGCCTCGGAGATCCCTACATCGGAAAATTTGTAGGGCGAGTGTGGTGCGAGGGAACCAAGCAGGTGATTGAATCCAAATCGGGCAACATTTAACCAGCGTGAACTGAAAGCATAGGTATGCTCCAGCGAAAATGTCCGCGAGTTGTTGATCACTCCACTCGGGAAGCCGGGAACATTGCCAGGCGGAACAAACGTACCCACTGGAAAGGAGATATTCTGGGTTCCATTTACAAAAAAGAACCGTTCGGAAAAATGGCTCTTGCTCGATTGCAAATAATCGGAATTAATCATGAACTGGTCTTCGTTATAGCGGCAAGGCTCCGAGAACGCGGAGAAACCCTGACTTGCGAACGGCATCGATTGATTAACCACCTGCGGTGTGGGAATCAGGAAACTTCCGTTCGGGAGCTTGAGATTGAGCAATGCCAGTGCTGAAGGATTGATATTGGAACCGTCGGCAGCAATAGCTGTACCTCCCTGTGCACCTGTTTGGCCGGAAAATAGTGCCCCTAGCGCGCTGGCAGATCGGTCATTTGTGAGGGGAGGTTCAATTAGAGTGGCAGCGCAGGTCGTATTAATTGCAGTAGACGCTCCGTTCAATTGCCGCGTCCCTTGGTAAGAACCGAAGAAGAGCAACTTGTCTTTAATGATTGGGCCGCCCAATGTAAAACCGAATTGGTTTTGACGAAGAACACCCCGAGGTTGACCAGCTCTGTTAAAGAAGAAATTATTCGCGTTTAGATCTTCATTGCGGAAAAACTCGAACAGGCTACCATGGAATTGATTGCCGCCGCCTTTCGTGATGATGTCGACATTTGCACCGGCATTGTGACCAAAGCCAGCGTCATACAAACCGGTCTGAACCTTGAATTCCTGAATAGTGTCAGCATTTGGAATAGGCACACCACCACTGGAACCGCCCGTCCCTTCGTTATCATTGACCGAGATTCCGTTCATTTGATAGTTGTTGTCGTACGAACGAGCGCCGTGCACGAACGTACCGGCGGTGGATTGTGTTGGAGAGACTCCTCCGCTACCTCGCCCAAGTTCTGAGGCATTCGTCACTTGGGAATCAATTCCTGGCGACAAGCCGATGACCTGTGTGTAATTACGGGTCACGAGCGGCAGGTTTTCCATGGCTTCCTCGTCTACCACGCGTCCGACCGTGCTCGATTCTGTTTGGACAAGGGTCGGCGAGGCCTCAACATTGATCTTTTCAACTACCTCTCCGACTTTCATTACGACATCGAGACGCGCCACCTCCGCTACATCGACACGCATCCCTGAGTTGAGCGCGGTCGTAAACCCAGACTTGGCAACCTCGACGGTGTAGGTTCCAGGCGGTACTAACGGTACCGTGTATCTGCCGTTGTCTTGCGAAGCTGCTTGACGAGTCTCGCCGGTGGCAACGTTGGTTATACGCACGCTTGCGCCTGATAAGACTGCGCCTGAACTGTCGGAAATGGTTCCGGAGATAGCGCCGGTTTCAGCGGTTTGTGAATGGGCTTGGTATAAGGTGAAAACGGCGAATACAAGCAGAATTCCAAATAGCAGCTTTAGAGTAGGCATCTGCTCTTCCTCCCGTTGCAAATATTTGGTAGGACGAAATCGAGAGCGAAAGCGGCGTTCGGTGGCCGCAAATCAGGCGAAAACTAGCACTCACGACAATTGCATGTCAAGAGAATACTATTGGCATGCACACGGTATTCTACGATACCTTTACTGAACATAACAATCTGTTTTTCAGGCCCCGCGCAAGTCCTAAACGCGAGCCCTGCCATTTCCAAATACTTTTCTTGGTTGTTTTATTTCGCGACTTTTTTTGGTTCTAGAAGCGCCACACATGGCGCTATCTGCCAGGAAATATCGGATTTCGTTTTCATGGCACGATGTTGTATTGCGGCGAGGAAGAGAATATGATGTGCCGCTTCTCGGGGAGAATTTATGTACCGTAAATTTGCGCATGCGTTTACATCCTGGCCGCTTTTTGGTTTTGCCATCTCGCTGATTGTTTGCGTTGCTGCTTGCCCACAGGCGGAAGCGGCAAGCCCGCAGTTTGAGATTTCTTTTCCGGCGTCTGCGCATGGTGGTGTGATCACTGGGCGTGTTTTCGTTGCACTGACTCGGCACGGGGATCCGGAGCCGCGGCTGCAGGTGTCCGGATGGCAGCGATGCACGCCGCTTTTTGGCGTGGATGTCGAGCAACTCAAGCCTGGAGATTTCGCGGAAATCAATGGCGGCACGCTTGGTTATCCGCTGCATAGTTTGCGGGACCTTCCCGCCGGTGATTATTACGTGCAGGCAATCGTGAATATCTATAGCCACTTTCATCGCGCCAAGGGTCCGGCTATCTGGGCGCACATGGATCAGTGGGAAGGCCAAAATTTTACGCGCTCACCCGGAAACTTGATCAGCGAGGTGCAACTGGTTCATCTGGACCCTATCGCCGGGTATGCGGTCAAGTTGAGTGCAAGTAAAGTGATTCCACCCGTGGAAGTACCCGCGGACACGCTATGGGTCAAACACATCAAGATTCAGAGCAAACTTTTGACCGAGTTCTGGGGCCAGCCGATTTATCTGGGCGCGGTGATTCTGCTGCCCAAGGGATACGAGAGCCATCCGGAGGTGAAGTATCCGGTGGTGTATGTGCAGGGTCATTTCAGCTTGAACCCGCCATTTCCTTTTTCTACGGAGGATCGGCCGGAGAGCGAGACACAGCGATTTTCGAGGGAGCATCGCGGAGTGGAATCCGCTTACGAATTCTATCAATCATGGAATTCTGACAATTTTCCGCGGATGATCGCGGTCAGCTTTCAGCATCCTACGCCGTTCTTTGATGATTCCTACGCTGTGAATTCCGTGAATGACGGACCTTACGGCGATGCGATCGTGTCCGAATTGATTCCTTATATTGAAGAACACTTTCGGATCATCGGGCAGCCGTATGCTCGCCTGCTGACCGGTGGTTCAACTGGTGGATGGGAAGCACTGGCTTTGCAGGTGTTCCATCCGGATTTGTTCGGCGGAACCTGGAGCCTGTATCCCGATCCATTGGATTGGCATCGCTACGGGCTGACTGACATATACGAGGATGACAACGCATTTTTGGTGCAGAAGGAGCATCGCGAGCAGGATTCGAATTATGGAAACCATGAGTGGCAAGTTCCGGAACGATCTTTCGAGAGATCGCCTGACGGGCAATCCGAGAATACCGTGCGGCAGGTTAGCCAACTGGAGGACGTCTTAGGCAGCAAGGGCCGATCGGCGCAGCAATTGGAGGTGTTCGAGGCGGTGTTTAGTCCCATGGGCGAGGATGGTTATCCCAAGCCGCTTTGGGACAAGCATACCGGGAAAATTGATCATGACGTGGCGACTTACTGGCGCGAGCATGACTATGATTTGCGCGATTTTATGGCTCGAAACTGGCCGACTCTTGGCCCCAAGCTTGTGGACAAGTTGTATTTTGCTGTCGGCGATATGGATCATGGTTATCTAAATTTGGCTGTTTACCTGATGGAGGATTTTTTGAAGCAAACGCAGAATCCTCATTATGAGGGGACTTTTGTGTACGGGCGGCCGATGATGGGTCACGGGTGGCATGCGACGACTCAGGCCGAACAGATCAGGGCGATGGCGGAGCACTTATCTAGGCACGCGCCAAAGGGCCAAAATACCGCTGCTTGGAACTACTGAAATGCTCATCGATTGTTTAGTGGAGTAGGGCTGGGCTCTGTTGAATCGCAGGGGCGCAACGTCTGAATTTGTAAACTAACCCTGGCCTTGGGGTTAGGATGGAGCCGACGAACGGACTTGAACCGTTGACCTGCCGATTACGAATCGGCTGCTCTACCAACTGAGCTACGTCGGCTTATGGCTACTTTCTTCAGTTTACCAAATGGCCCGGACTTCTTTTGTGCAACGGTTGGAATACTTAAGTCGCCACTCAGTCACGCTGATTAATTTGGGAAACGGTCTTAATGACGCGGCACTTATCCTGCCTGGGAACACTCAGCCGGAAGACCCAAAGCAAGCCAAAGGCATCCAAGGGCAATGCGCTTCATACTCCTTGCAACCGATTATGACGGTACCCTTGCGTCTGACGGGAAGGTTAATGACAGTACGACAACGGCATTGGAGCGAGTGCGCGCTTCAGGGCGGAAACTCGTGCTGGTAACGGGGAGGCACCTGCCGGATTTAAGCAACGTTTTTGCTCGCGTCGACCTATTCGATCGGATAGTCGTTGAAAATGGAGGAGTGCTGTACCAGCCGGAGACGCGAACCGAGAGAGTGCTTTCTGAGCCGCCGAATCCGCGATTCATTGCCTTGCTGGAAGAAAGAAAAATCCCTTTTTCGCTCGGCCGCACGATTGTAGCGACTTGGCAACCACATGAGGAGGCGGTGCTGAGTGCAATACGCGAATCTGGGCTTGATCTGCAAATGATTTTCAACAAGGGTTCCGTGATGGTGCTGCCTTCGGGAGTGAACAAGGGAACCGGGTTGCGATCCGCGCTCGATGAACTAGGGATTTCGCCACACAATGTGGTTTCTGTCGGTGACGCGGAAAACGATCTTGCCTTCCTTCGTATGTCTGCTTGCTCGGTCGCGGTTGCGAACGCACTTCCATCGGTAAAGGAGAAAGCAGATGTAGTTCTTGATAAGCAGCGCGGAGACGGGGTGATTGAGCTGTCCACGCGGCTAATTAAGGATGATTTGGCCGATTTCGATGGCAAGCTTGAGCGAGAAACGATTTCGCTGGGTCGTCGCCCGGATAGCTCCGATAAGGGCGACATCTTCGTCAACCCGCGCCATGGCAGCATATTGGTTGCCGGGCCTTCGGGAAGCGGCAAATCAACAGCTGTCGCCGGTCTCCTCGAGCAATTCGGGGCGCGCGAATATCAATTTTGCCTGATCGATCCTGAAGGCGACTACGAGGGATTTACACATGCTCTGTCGTTTGGGAACGCGAAAAACCCTCCGGATGTCGAAGCATTACTGAGAGCATTAGAACAACCCAAGGAGAGCGTTCTGGTCGATCTCCTTGCAGTGGCAATCGACGATCGGCCCAAGTTTTTCAGTAGCCTGCTTCCACAAATTCAAGACCTGCGAACCCGCACAGCGCGGCCGCACTGGGTGGTCGTAGACGAGGCACACCACATGCTTCCGTCCTCCGCGTCTTCTTTAGGTTCAACTTTGCCACAAGTTCTGCAGGCCACGCTTCTTATCACCGTACATCCGGAACACGTTGCCGCAGCCGCTCTGAACGCGGTTGATGTTGTGGTCGCGATTGGAAAACCGGTGGAAGTTTTTCGCGCATTTGCAGAGGCAGTACACATTTCACCGCCTCGTCTTGAAGAAGGCGAACTGGCAACGGGAGAGGCTATGCTGTGGTTTCACAGGACTGGCAAACCGCCCGTACGCGTGAAGACCATCCAAAGCACGAAGGAACGGCTTCGCCACGTACGAAATTATGCTGAAGGGGAGCTTTCTCAGGAACAGAGTTTCTATTTTCGAGGGCGCAAGTCGAAACTGAATTTGCGGGCGCAGAATCTCAGGACTTTTCTGCAGCTGGCCGACGGAATCGACGACGAAACATGGATGTACCACCTACAAAAGCATGACTACTCGGGGTGGTTTCGATCCGTGATCAAGGACGATGAATTAGGACAACAAGCTGCTGAGATTGAGCGTGACAATTCTTTATCGCCCGAAGAAAGCCGCCACCGGATCAAGGAAGCCGTGGAGAGACGCTATACGGCTCCCGCCTAGGCAGATCGATCCCGGGTTCCGCTGCACTGAGTCCTTGGTTCAAAACATGCAAACGAAAAGGCCGCCCGGCAACGCAGGCAGCCTTTTCTTCAAGGGAGAATAGTTCCAACGGAGGAAATGTACCGTCAAAACTTTCTGGCGAAATCTTATGAGTCATAAAAGCGGGGTGTCAAGGAATTTTTAGGAAATAAATATCTTTAGAATCAGAGTTTTACAAAAAAGGTTAACACGGCTTGTGAAAAGTTCATTGTGAGACAAAATCCGTCGCTTTAAGCACTAAATCGCTTCAATTGAAGAACTTGCATCGGCCTTAGAACGCTCAATGACCTCTTCGGACAGGTGCAGGGAGATAAATTCCATCTCCTGGGGGCGGTCGAACACGCGATCGGGAAACAGCCGCTTAGCGAGAATCCGAAAGCCTCCGAATGCCACTCCAACCACCAGCGCGAAGCCAATGATGATGAAGCAGAGAAGGATTACGTTCACGAGCAGATTCGCGACATTGTCTTTCTTGGTGATAAACGTGTTTTCGTTCCAGGTTACGTCGGCATCGTAGTTGACCGAAGCGAGCAATGACCTGGCTTCACTCTGGGAGAGCGGACCCGACGCGAGCACGACGATCGGCCCGGTTCGCTTATCAAAAATTGATCCTGAATTGGTGAGGGAATTCCCCGGTTTCGCGGCAGCTTCGATTCTGCGGAGATAGTCGGCAGCGATTTGCGGCGTGGGATAAGCAATCAGCATCACTGTCGCTTCTCCGCCAGAAGCGTTGTAGTTCCCGAGAACTACTTCGGCTCCTTTATCAAAGTCCACAAATGAGGGAGGAATGGGCGCTGCCACTTTATCCAGCGTCGCCGGTCCCAGGACGTACTTCGCCGAGTTCTTTACGTAAGATTGTTTAGGCAGATATGCCGGCAAACCGGGAAGCTTGCCGGTGTTTCCCGGCGGGGACGGGAGATCGCCCGCCAGTTCCCGCAACTCGGCCGCTGACATCGCCGAGAGCCGCTGAAACACAGCATCAATCAAAATATTTCCGCGGTAAAAGAGCACGCGCTCGTTGAGCGATGCGCCTGAATCACCGATTTTTTCAATCAGCATCTGCGGCGTCTTATAAAAGGTGAACGCCCCGTAGGCACCGCTCGCATCAGCAAACCGCGCGGCCTTCAGCGTCAGCGTTCTGCCATCATCCCGCGTGTAGGAAGCCGTTTCGAAGTCCTGGAAGCCGTATTCCTTGAGCACCTGGGCATTTACGGGATCAGCGCTCGCAGGATCGCTGCTCGTCTGTGGAGTGCCAGACATCTGCCACCCCCCGAATTGCTGCGCCAACATCTGTCTGGCGCCGACACTGGTATCCGAACTTCGGTTTGCGAATGCAAAGCTCCCGCAGAGCAGGAGCACGACTATGAAGATCAGCTTTGGGACTCTCATCTAAAGGGCGGGGAAGTTCGAAATCCCTGTTATTAGACTACCGGGGAGCGACGAAAGTTTCCAGCATCGAACGGACCGCGCGCGGCTCTTTGTGCCTAGGAGCGATCTGTGAGATCGAGAACTACCTTCCCGCTGGACTAGACGTTGCGCCGTCTCGGCAGGTCGCCCGCGGCACGAAGCAATAGCTACCAGCTATTCGGTCCCGGCCTTCTCGATTTTGCTGGCGACTTTTACTCCGCTTAAGCCATTCACGTAATGAGCGATGCCGCGATAAAGCGACTCAGCAATACGCTGCCGGTAATCGTTAGTCTTGAGCCGCCGCTCATCGGTCGGGTTGCTGACAAATGAAATTTCCGCCAGGATGGAAGGCATGTTGGCGCCGATGAGCACAATGAATGGGGCCTTTTTGACGCCGCGGTCGCGAACGCCCGAATTCCGTGTTGTGAGCCCACTGTGGAGGGAGCGCTCCACGTCCACGGCAAATTCCCGCGATTCTTCAATCTTTTCTTTGAGCGCGATCTTTTTCACCAGATCCTGCAATTCGTGAATGGATTCCTCCGAGACCGCATTTTCGCGCGCGGCGACTTCCAGCGCATCCGGCGAACTGGTGAAGTTCAGATAGTAAGTTTCTATGCCGCGGGCGTCGGGATCGTGGCTGGAGTTTGCGTGCACAGAAACAAACAAATCAGCCGCTTCCTGATTGGCGATGGCAGTCCGGGTCTCCAGCGGAATGAAAGTGTCATCCGAGCGGGTATAGATCACTTCCGCGCCCAATCGTGTGGCGAGGAGATTGCCTAGCCTTCTGCTGACGTCAAGCACCAGATCTTTTTCCTCCAGTCCGTGCGGTCCAATCGTGCCTGTGTCGTGGCCGCCGTGGCCTGGATCAATGACGATTTTGCCGATCTTCAACCCTAGCGCACGAATCAAGGATCGATCTCCCGCGGCCGTAGGCTGGGCTTCTCGGCCGTCGGGGCCGGCGGCTATCGTGTGGTTTTCCTTACTGGACACCTGTTTCGCTGTGGCACTGTCACTCGCACCCTGAACGACAGGCTTGGGCTCAGGAGTTCGCGGCTTGGCCGCGACACTCTTGTTTGTCTCCACCGTGTCATCAGGTTCGACAATCGTTTTCTTCACTCCGTCACTGGTCACGAAGCTGGTAATGTGATCAGTTGGTTGTTCAAGCGTCGGGCTCTCAACGGGCACGTTAGCGGCGGAGGACACGGAGGAATCGTGCTCGACGACCGGAGTTCCGGGCGCACGGGTCGTCACATGAGCGACTTCAGGCTGGGAAGCGCCCGATCCGTGTTTCTCGGGAACAACATCCCCGCCGGGATTTGATGCGGCTCCGGCCTGCGTTTCCTTTGACTGTGCTGCATTCCGTACCTCAATCACCAGCCGTGGCGGGTCGGTCACGAACGATGCGTGGTAATCGGATGACGCTGCAAGTTCGAGGACCACTCGCGTTTGGCGCGGCTTGAATTG
>JAFAGX010000152.1 GCA_019237515.1 Acidobacteriaceae bacterium | reverse complement strand
TCCCAGCGCTCTTCTAATCCGGTTGAGGAAGCGCTGCTTTTGCCACTGACGGAGACTCCGGTTAGCGAAGAACTGCTTAGCGCAATCCATGCCCGGCTCTCAGGTAAGCGCATCACAGGCGCAGAGGAAGTTGTGGAGCAAGCGGTGCGCTCGGGTGGGGTGACGGTCTTTCCCGGTTGGGAATTTTATGCTCCGGTTGCAGGAGCGGACCGCACGGTCTTTGACTTGATTCCCACTGCCGCCGTTCTGGCGGATGAGCCAGAAACAATCAGAAACGAGTTCGATCAGGTTTGGTCGCGCATCAAGGATGCCCATGAGCGGAGCGGGGTAGGGAATTTAGTTCGCCCCGGCGATCTTTATCTTTCGCCCGACGATTGGTGGCAAAAGCTGAGCGCGTTGTCGGGAGTCGACCTCGAGCACCTGGAAGTCACGCGTCCGGGTAAGGTCGAAGCGGTGAGTTTCCACTCTCAGCCCGCACAACGGTTTCACGGGTCAGTAACCGCTCTGCTGGAAGACGTGAAAAAGCAACTCGGTGAGCAGAACCGCGTGCTCATTGCAGTTCCCAATACCGGGGAGATTGAGCGTCTGGCGGATCTGTTCAGTGAAAACAGTCTTTCGTTTCGGCTGGGCAGCCGGACGCGTGGAGGCGAAAGTTATGCCGACGAAACGGCGTATTTCGCCGGAGAAGTTCTGACTACGACGCTGGCGAAAGCCTATGTGCCTGACGGCGTGATATTGCCGGAGGCGCATTTAACAGTCTTTGGTGCTCGCGATCTGTTCGATGAGTCTGAGTCAGTCATCTCCCGCCCACAAAAATCAAAATCCAAAACTTCCGCATTTCTTTCCGACTTCCGTGATCTTCAGGTCGGCGACTACGTTGTCCATGTCGAGCATGGCATCGGCCAATACCAAGGCCTGAAAGAGATCAACCAGGGGGACGGCAACGCGGAATTCATGCTGCTGGAGTATGCGGAAGGCGCCCGTTTGTATGTTCCGCTAACTCGTCTCGATCTGGTTCAGAAATATCGGTCTTCGGAAGGAGCGAAACCGGCGCTGAATCATCTTGGCACGTCGGCGTGGGCCAAAACCAAAGCTCGCGTGCGCAAGGCCATGAAGGACATGGCCGACGAACTGTTGAAGCTTTACGCGCAGCGCAAAGCCGCCGAGGGGCATGCTTTTTCCACTGATAATCAATGGGTGCGCGAGTTCGAGGACGCTTTTGAATACAGCGAGACCGATGATCAGGAACTTGCGATTGTCGACGTCAAGCGCGATATGGAATCTTCGCAACCCATGGATCGTCTGCTTTGCGGCGATGTCGGCTATGGCAAAACCGAAATTGCCATGCGCGCCGCATTCAAGGCTGTAAACGACAACAAGCAAGTTGCGGTACTCGCGCCAACGACGGTGCTCGCATTTCAACACTATGAAACGTTTAAACAGCGTTTTGCAGCGTTTCCCGTCAGTATTGAGATGATCAGCCGCTTCCGCAGCGCGCGGCAGCAAAAAGAAATTCTGCAAAAAGTTGAAGCCGGGAAGATTGACATATTGATCGGCACGCACAGGCTGCTGTCGAAGGACATTAAGTTTGCAGACCTAGGACTGCTTGTCGTGGATGAAGAGCAGCGATTCGGCGTTCGGCACAAAGAGCGTCTGAAACAGATTCGCAAAGAAGTGGACGTGCTGACGATGTCGGCGACACCGATCCCGCGTACCTTGCACATGTCGCTGGTCGGGCTTCGCGACATGAGCGTGATCGAGACTCCGCCTAAGGACCGGATGGCGATTCAGACGGTGGTGGCGAGTTGGGATGAAAAGCTGATCCAGTCGGCGTTGCAGCAGGAACTTCATCGCGGCGGCCAGGTTTATTTTGTTCATAACCGCGTGGAGAGTATCTGGGAGATTGCGGCGAAGCTGCAGGAACTGGTCCCGCGCGCCCGCATCATTGTGGGTCACGGGCAGATGTCGGAAGGGGAACTCGAAAAGGTGATGTTGAAGTTTATGCATCACGAGGCCGATATTCTGGTAGCCACCACCATTATCGAGAACGGGCTCGACATCCCTCTCTGCAATACGATCATCATCAATCGTGCTGACCGCTTCGGCCTTTCTGAGCTTTACCAGTTGCGTGGACGTGTGGGCCGATCCAATCGCCGCGCGTATGCGTACTTGCTGATTCCTGCAGACGTTGAATTGACTCCGATTGCGCGCCGCCGTTTAGCGGCCCTTAAAGAATTTTCCGATCTTGGCGCAGGTTTTAAGATCGCAGCTCTTGATTTGGAACTGCGCGGTGCCGGCAACCTGCTGGGAGGCGAGCAGAGCGGTCACATCGAGGCGGTTGGTTTCGAGCTCTACACGCAGATGCTCGATCGTGCGGTGCGCGAAATGAAGGGCGAGGCGGCTGCAGAAGAAGCGGAGACTCAGCTCAACCTCGGACTCAACATTCGCATTCCGGCGGATTACATCAAGGAAGAGAATCAACGCCTCCGTATGTACAAGCGCATTGCCGGAGTCGAGACGGAAACGCAGCTCGCCGACGTGGCCGGCGAACTGGAAGATCGCTACGGCGCGCCTCCATCCGCGGTGCGGAACCTGCTTGAATACGCCACGCTTAAGCTGCTAGCGGCGCGAGTGGGAGTTACGGCAATCGAACGCACCCGCGAGTTGCTAAAAATCAAGTTCCGGCAAAATGCCACGATCGATCCAGGCAAGCTCGCCCATTTCGTTTCTTCACAGGCCGGAGCGCAATTCACGCCTGATGGAACGCTCAATTTCAAGTTAAAGGTGCTCAGTCCAACTGAAGTGCTTAGCCGGCTAAAGAATGTACTGCAGGAACTGGCCGCCGAGATGCCGGAGCCGGCAACCTCGGAAAACAGAATTTAGACCGTCACTGAGCACCGTCCTCACCCAGTTCACGCGTGTTAACCTCAATTTCTTCACCAGTCATGACGAGCACCGCGCAATTCGTTTCCACCAGCTTCAGTCTTGCGGCGGTGTTTGCCTGGGGTACCAGCGATTTCCTGGGTGGATATGCTGCCCGCCGTGCCAACACATTTCTACTTACCAGCCTCGCACATGCCACCGGACTGATCCTGATGCTCGTCCTGGCAACAGCAACTCACGCGCAGTTCCCCTCCGAGCGAAGTATTCTCTGGGCAATAGCAGGTGGAATATCCGGCGGCGGAGCGTTGGCACTGTTTTATCGGGCACTCGCCACCGGCCGAATGGGATTGACGGCTCCGGTCGCCGCAGTTGTGGGTGCCGCTGTTCCCACCGTTTTTGACATGGCGACGGAGGGGGCGCCCGGCGCCTTGCACATAGCCGGGTTTGTAATCGCAGCGGCTGGAATTTGGCTGATTTCCCGCAGCGAGGACGGCAGCGGCGCCGCCGGTCTGGGGCTTGCCGCAATTTCCGGAACTGGATTCGCAGGCTTTTATTTGTGCATCTCTCAAGCCAAAGACGGATCAGCTTTGTGGCTGGCAGTTTTCTCTCGCGTCGGTGCGCTTGCCGTGACCGGTCTGGTCGTTCTACTACAGCGCAATTTCCGCGACATCGCCAGGGCGGCGGCGAGATGGGGTATGCTGGCGGGATGTCTTGACGTCTCCGGGACGGCTTTGTTCGTTCGTGCTTCACAGACCGGGCGGCTCGACTCTGCGGTGGTGCTCACTTCTCTTTACCCGGCAATAACCGTCTTGCTCGCGCGATTGATTCTTCGCGAGCATTTCACCCGCTGGAAAGCTGTGGGATTGTTTGCAGCGTTGCTGGCCGTGCCGATGATCGCCAGCGGATGATCTTGCTGGTTTTCTTAATTTGTCCCCTGACATTTGGCTGATTATCAGCGGCGCATCGGCGCTCCCCCTTCCATTGAATTCAACCCACGCTCTCGGAATCCTGCCTACGAACCTGACCCGGCGTTCTCATTAGTGGAATAAAAACTCAGGATTCCAGTTATGACCTTTAACCAAAGCGTACGGAGGGCGGGATGGACAAGCAGATTGCAGTTCCTCAACCAGTTCAGGATTTGAGCAACGATGGCGTGGATCGCCGTGGCTTCCTGAAATGTATGGCATGGGCAGGTACCGGCTTAGTCTGGACGATGAGTGGAGGTGTCGCAGCTTCGCATCTGTTTGCGAAAACACATGACAAGAACGCAAACAAGACTGCTGACTTCACCTTCGTCCAGATCAGCGACAGCCACATAGGCTTTGACAAGGCGGCCAATCCGGACGTCACCGGCACGCTGCAGACCGCGATCAATAAAATCAATGCACTCGCGGACCCACCGGATTTCGTTATTCATACCGGGGACCTCAGTCATCTCTCGAAGCCGAGCGAGTTCGACACCCTGGATCAACTGCTAAGAGGGGTATCGGCAAAGCAGATCTATTTCGTTCCGGGCGAGCATGACATGCTCACGGACAATGGCGAGCAGTATCTGCAACGTTATGGCAAAGACACGAAGGGAAATGGTTGGTACAGCTTCGATCACAAAGGTGTGCACTTTGTTGGACTGGTCAATGTAACGAATTTGAAAGCGGGCGGCTTGGGCTCACTCGGCCACGAGCAACTGGAATGGCTGGAGGACGACCTAAAAGGCAGGTCCAGCAGCACGCCTATCGTTCTGTTCGCCCACATTCCCCTGTGGACAATCTATCCGGATTGGGGCTGGGGCACTGACGACAGTGAGCAAGCTCTTTCGTATGTAAAGCGCTTCGGCTCCGTAACCGTGCTTAACGGGCATATTCATCAGGTTATGCAGAAGATCGAAGGCAAAGTCTCCTTCCATACCGCCATGTCAACGGCATTCCCCCAGCCAGCGCCCGGAACAGCGCCTTCGGCGGGTCCGATGAAGGTACCGGCGGAACAACTGCAACGATTGCTGGGCATTACGGACGTCAACTACGTCGTCAGAGGCACCAGCCTCGCAGTTGTGGATTCACCTTTGGACAGCTCGAAGTAAAGCTTTGGTTCAAACAAAGGATTGAGATTCGATCCTGAGAAAAGAAACGGAGTCGCAATGAAGAGTATCTATAAAACTAAAATATCGAAGTTCGCGTTTGCCCTCACGGCCAGCCTAGTGTTAGTCGTGCTGAGCGGTCGATCTTCCGCATCACAGCCAAGCAGCTCTGCGCTGAACGCGACCGCTGCGGCCAACTCAACTGATACCGGAACTGAAATTAAGATCGACAACTTCGCATTTATTCCGGCAGCGGTCACAGTGAAAACGGGTACTCGCGTCATCTGGGTCAATCACGACGATATTCCCCACACCATCGACAGCAGCGACGGCAAATTCCGATCTGGAGCGCTGGACACCGACGATCATTTCCAATTTCTGTTCACGGAGCCGGGAGAATA
>JAFAGX010000104.1 GCA_019237515.1 Acidobacteriaceae bacterium | reverse complement strand
CCGCTTCTTGTCAAAGGGCTTGAGTAGATAATCCACGGCATTCACTTCGAAAGCCTGGACGGCGTATTGATCGAAAGCGGTTGCGAAAACAATTCTTGGGAGAGGGACTTTTCGATCGATGAGCTTTTGCAGAACTCCAAACCCGTCCAGACCGGGCATTTGTACATCCAGAAAAACCAGGTCGGGATTGTGTTCTCGGATCAAGTTGACCGCCTCAACCCCGTTCTTGCCCTGCGCCACAACCTCCACGTCGCCGACATCTTTGAGAAGGAAGGCCAGTTCGTCGCGAGCGAGTTGCTCGTCGTCCACGATCACTGCCGATAAGGACATACTTCCTCCTGGGCCCTGCAAAAAGTATAGCCAGTGGGTTTTCTGAGCGTCAACGCGCGTCAACCATTGATCTCGGCGACAGTTCCGCTCCCATAGTCGGGCGCACTCAATCCTCAGTTGTCAATTTTTGTTGGAAATTCAAACTATATGGGCGGCGTTACGTCTAACTTCAACGGAATTTCTGAAGCTGATCCAATCAGGAGCAATCTACACATGAAACGCCATAGGTCCGCGCTGGCTGCGATAGCTCTTTTTTCTATCCTGACACCCGCCTATCCCGCTCGGGCCCAAACGCAGAAGCAGCCTCCAAGTCCTGCGCGGTCTCGTTCCGATGAAATGTTGGAGAGATGGAACGGGATCGGTAACAAACTCATCGCGATGGCACAGGATTTCCCTGAAGACAAGTACGATTTCAAAGTGCAGAAGGACGAGCGCACCTTTGCCCTGAATCTGCTTCACGCAGCCGCACTCGATTTTGTTCTGATCCGGAGGATTTCAGGGTCCAATGTCGGCCCCGACTTCGGTGAGGGAGATAATCCAACGCGTGAGCAGTTCAAGACTAAGGCTGATGTGGTCAAGTTCGTCCAGGAGGCCGTCGTGGATGGAGCCAAGGTAATTCAGGAGCAGGGCGCCGCAGGGCTGGACAATACCACCAAGTTTTTCGGCAACCGCATGGCCCACAACGACACTATCTGGACATTCGCCATCGAGCACAGCGGCGAGCACTACGGCCAACTTGTGGTCTACTATCGCGCGAACAACCTGGTCCCACCGGACTCGCGGCAATAATTATTGCGGGCGTTGCATATTCTGCATGCCTGCGGGCATCTGGAATTTCTGATAGCCGGCTGGAATTTCGAATAAGCTGGCAGGTTGTGAACCTTCATTGATGTTTTGTAGTTCCCATGAGCTGTCTTTGTCCTGCCATTTGATGGGAAACGCGATCTTCTTATCCATCCAGGCGTATCCGGTGTTGCCGTTTGCATCGGTACCTTGGAATTTGACGGTGCTGCGGCCGTTGACAGTTTCGCTTCCGAGATTGTTGCAGCTGCCGCCATGATTTTGGGGCAGCTTGAGCCACTCAGCGCAAGCATCATTCGCGTCGCTTGGACGGAACAGTGCACGGTTCCATTGCTGCATGCCCGGCGCTTGGCCCTGTGCGAATTCCATGTACATCCTGCGCTCGGTCATTATGAGATTGCTGAGATGTGTGGTGAGGTTGATAACGACTGCCGTGCCGCGAGTGCTCGCGGATTCAGGTTCAAATCGAATTTTGTCCTTAGTGGCGTATATCTTCGTCTTACGATCAGCAGCGGCCCCTTTGCTCGTATCCACGATCTCCCCGGAGAAATCTTCTTGAGCAAACGCCGCAACAGCGACAAGCAAAGTCGCCAAACTCAACCCCAATCTGAGCGCATTTTTCATAGTGGCCTCGAAAAAAACTGTTGGAATCTGAATTCCTTAAGTCGCGAAGATTCTACCCTGTTTTCAGCCGCAAGGCAGCGGCTTTTAGCTGCGTAGCCTCTCTCAGGCTACATTTTCAAGCGCGAGCGCCATACCCATGCCGCCACTAACGCATAGCGTGGCGACCCCGCGTTTCGCCTTGCGTCTCAGCATCTCGTGAAGAAGTGTCACCGTGATGCGCGTTCCTGTACACCCAATGGGATGGCCCAAGGCGATGGCTCCGCCGTTTACGTTTAATTTGCTGTGATCGAAATGCAGTTCGCGATCGCAGGCGAGCACCTGGGCAGCAAAGGCTTCATTCAATTCAACGAGATCAAAATCAGCTAAGCGTAGCTGATGCTTCTGTTCCATCTTTCGTAGGGCAGGAACCGGACCAATTCCCATGGTTCGCGGATCGACTCCGGCGGATGTTACGGCAACGATTCGAGCCAGCGGCTTGAGATTGTTTCGACCCACGAAGTTTTCGCTGGCGAGCACCACCGCCGCTGCACCATCGGTAATCCCCGAAGAGTTCCCTGCCGTAATCGTGCCTGTTGTTGAGAACACCGGTGCGAGTTTCGCCATTTTCTCCAGAGTGGCGCCGACAAAGGGATGCTCATCTTTAGAGAAACTTTGCGGGCCCTTTTTGCTTTCCAGAATCACGGGCACGATCTCATTATTGAACTTGCCGGCCTCTATCGCCGCCGCTGCGCGAGTCTGCGAGCAGAGCGCAAACTGGTCTTGCTCTTCGCGCGAAATTTCATACTGCTCAGCGAGCACCTCCGCAGTTTCACCCATCACCATCTTGGCGAGTGGGCAGAAAAACCCATCGCGGTACATCCCATCCACGAGTTCCTGATTTCCCAGCCGATATCCCCAACGTGCGCCGTCGAGATAGTAAGGCAGACGAGACATGGATTCGGCGCCACCCGCTAACACGCACTCCAGATTTTCGGTAGCAATCTCCTGGTATCCGAGCGCAATCGACTTCATCCCTGAGGCACAGGCTTTGTTCACCGTGTAGGCAGGAACCTCTTGTGGCACGCCACTGCGAATGGAAATCTGGCGCGCCGGATTGGGACCTCCGCCGGCCTGGCGCGCGTTACCGAAAATGCTTTCTTCGATCTGATTCGCCTGAATGCCGGCACGTTCGATCGCAGCTTTCGCCGCAATTACACCCATATCTGCAGCACTCATCGCGGCGAGAGCACCGCCAAATTTACCGATGGGCGTACGCACTGCCGACAAGATATAAACGCCGGGCAAGCAAAACTCTCCTTCTCAAGTCTAGCATTCGTCTGCTGGGCTGAGGTTTCGATAGGATTGTTACACTGAACTCTCATGCACTACATCTATGGGATCAACTCGGTCTCGGAAGCGCTGAAGGCGCGGGGCAGGGCGTTTGCCTGGGTTGGAGTTGCGAAGGAGCGTCATGATTTGCGCCTCCAACGTCTCATTGAAGATTGCCGGCGGCAAGGGGTGGCCGTTCGTTTTGTGGGCCGTCTCGAACTTGATCGTATGGCCGGAAACAATGCACATCAAGGTGTGGTTGCGGTCACGTCGGCAAAGCAATACAACGACCTCGATGATGTCCTGGCGGCGAAGCGGAGCCAATACTCTCTTATCGTTGTGCTAGACGGAGTCGAGGATCCTCACAATCTCGGGGCAATTTTGCGCACGGCGGACGCCGCTGGCGCGAACGGTGTTGTTATCCCTGACAGACGCGCCGCAGGAGTGACAGGAACCGTTACAAAAGCATCGGCAGGAGCGAGCGAGCATCTGCCCATTGCCAAAGTCACAAACATTGCGCGTACGTTAGAAGATCTGAAATCAAAAAACCTATGGACGGTTGGGCTAGATGAACGTGGCTCGCAATCCTACGACTCGCTGGACTACAAAATGGACTGCGCGGTGGTATTAGGCGCAGAAGGCAAAGGACTGCACGACCTGGTGGCGAAGAAGTGTGATTTCCTGGTTTCCATACCCATGCTGGGGAAGGTTCCGTCGCTGAACGTTTCCGTTGCCGCGGGTATCGTGCTATATGAAGTTGTTCGGCAACGGCGAAAGCAGTTTGCATGAGATTCCTATGTGTCTTCTGTTTCCTCTGTGGTTTCAGTACCAATGGCTTTGGCCTCGATCGCGAAGCCTTCAGCTTCACCAATTACGATCTGAACGTGCGCGTCGAACCGGAGCAACAGCGGCTCGCCGTGCGCGGCAAAATCAATCTTCGCAACGACTCAGCCAAACCCCAGACCAATTTCGCCCTGCAAATCTCTTCCAGCCTCGACTGGAAATCCATTCGTGTGAACGGCAAAGCTGCGCACTTCGTCACGCAGGAATACAACTCCGATATCGATCACACTGGCGCACTTTCCGAAGCCATCGTGAATCCGCCGCAAGTGATTCCTCCCAAGGGGACGATTGAAGTCGAAGTCGGCTACGAAGGAGTAATCCCACTGGACACATCTCGCCTGACTCGCATCGGTGTTCCCGAAGAAAAAGCCAAGCACGCAGATTGGGACCAGATCAGCAAATCTTTCACGGCGGTGCGCGGGATTGGATACGTTGTGTGGTATCCAGTGGCGACCGAGGACGCCAGCCTGAGTGAAGGCAACAGCGTCGCCGAGACCATTGGCCGCTGGGCATTGAGAGAATCCAGCACGGAGATGCTGATCTCATTGCAGTCAAGCTATGCCTCTGCGATCTTTTCCGGAAGTGCAGAGCCGGCCGGTCCGAGCTCAACCAGAGCTGGCAAATTCAGCATGCACCCCGGTCTCGATGTGCCGACATTTGTCATCGCGGATCACAAAGTATTCGAAGCGAAAAACGATAAAAGCGTGACCGTCTATTACCGCGTTTCCGAACAACAGCGAGCTGAAACGTATGCCGAAGTTGCCGGGCAGGTCACCCCAATTTTTGCGACGCATCAGGAAGACCGGCCTCTGAAGATCGTTGCTCTGGCTGATCCCGATGACCAGCCCTATGTCACTGAAGGCATGCTTCTCACTCCGCTGAATTCCCCGATGACGAATGAAGCCGAACTGAGTATCGTGTACGCCAAGGCTCGTCAACTGGTGCAGTCCCAGCGAGTATGGATTCATGATGGTCTCGCCCACTTCGCGCAGGCAGAGTTCATCGAGAAACAAAAAGGGCGACCGGCAGCACTCGAATACTTGCAGTCGCACGCCGCAGCATTGATTACGGCTGAAAAAGACGCCTCGAGAATGTCTACTGATCAACAGTCGTTGCATTCGCTGATCAATGCGCCTGACGATCTATATCTAAAAAGCAAAGCCATGTACGTTTGGTGGATGCTCCGCGACATGGTTACAAGTCTCCCAGTTGGCGCTTTGCACGAGTATCACGCGGCCGAGGACACAGATCCGACTTACCTGCCAGGGCTTATCAGCAAGCAAGCCAACCGTGACCTGCAGTGGTTCTTTGATGATTGGGTATATCACGACCGCGGCTTGCCAGATTTTCGCGTCGCTTCGGTTTTTGCAACTCCCATTGAGACTGGCGGCTTCCTGATAACCGTAAATATCGAAAACCTTGGCAATGCCGGCGCAGAAGTGCCTCTAATCTTAGAATTCGAAGGCGGTGAGATGCGGAAACGCCTCGAAGTACGTGCCAAATCTACAGCCTCGGTCCGATTCGAGAGTCCGGGAACTCCGTTGCGGGTTATGGTGAACGACGGCAGCGTCCCGGAAAGCGATGTCAGCAACAATACGTTCAGGGTTGAAGTCTCGAAGCATTGACTATGCGGCGTCGCGGGCAAGACGCCGCGCAAATTTACAATTCCTTAATTCATTCACGCGTTATGCCGATTACTCTTGATGGAGGAGGAATCGTTGGCATATATCCAATTTCTTGGCGCCGCAGGGACAGTCACCGGTTCAAAACACCTGATCAACACTTCTTCGGATGCGAGCGGGCATAGCGGTTTCCAGCTGCTGATCGACTGCGGCATGTTCCAAGGCCCAAAAGAGTGGCGCGAGCGCAATTGGCAGAACACACCGATTGCGGCGAATGCAATTGATGCTGTTGTTCTCACCCACGCTCATATCGATCACTGCGGCTGGATACCTCGGCTGGTCAAGAATGGTTTCCAAGGCCCGATCTACGCGACGCCGGCGACCATCGATCTCTGCGGAATTCTGCTGCCCGACTCCGGACACCTCCAGGAAGAAGATGCCGCGTTCTACAACAAGCACCAGAAGTCTAAGCACCGGCCTGCATTGCCGCTCTACACCTTCGAAGATGCACAGGACTGTTTGAAATATTTTCGTCCAATCGCGTCAGGAGCGAGTACGCAGTTATGCCCAGAGTTGGCGTTCCGCTTTGTGCCTGCTGCCCACATCCTTGGATCGGCAATGGTAGAGCTCACGTTCCAGACAAATGGTGCGCAGCGGCGACTATTGTTCACCGGCGATATCGGGCGGGTGCGGAATCAGAACACCGCACCCGGAAAAGTCGTGCACTCTGGTCCGACCGAGGGCGAGAGTGCAGACCTCCTGGTTATGGAATCGACTTATGGCAACCGCGCGCATCCTACGGATGATCCGCGCCCCGCGCTCGCCGCTCTCATTCGAGAAACCGCTGAGCGCGGCGGCAGCGTGATCGTTCCCGCATTTGCGGTCGAACGCACGCAGAAGTTTGTTTTTATCCTGAAGGAATTGATGGACTCCGGGCAGATTCCGCA
>JAFAGX010000096.1 GCA_019237515.1 Acidobacteriaceae bacterium | reverse complement strand
GGTATGACTCCGGACAAGTACCGTCGCGGCGCGATCGCCGCCCACATCCGCTACACGTACGCGGACTCGCCGCTCGGGCGCATGTTGGTGGCGGCGACGGATAAAGGCATTTGCTCGATCCAGTTCGCCGATAGTGACGAGGAACTTGAGCAGGGCTTGAAGCATGAGTTTCCGTTTGCCGTCCGCAAACGCGACGACGCTTTTATGCGCGAGTGGAAAGAAAGTCTACTGGCCACACTACGTGGCCAAAAGATCAACACAGCGCTGCCACTGGACATTCAGGCAACGGCATTCCAACGGCGAGTGTGGTCGTATCTACAATCCATACCGCTCGGCGAAACCCGGTCGTATGCGGCAGTTGCCAAGGCGATCGGGAAACCCACGGCGTACCGCGCAGTGGCGCGGGCTTGTGCGACAAATCCGGTTGCAGTCGCAATTCCCTGCCATCGAGTGGTGTCCAGCAATGGGGACGGCGGCGGATATCGCTGGGGCGTGGGGCGGAAGGAAAAGCTGCTAGAGATAGAGCAGAAGTTGGCGAGGGTGTGAGATGCGAGAACCCGTTTGCCGCAGATCTGGAGCAGCTCAAAATGCATAGATCCTTCGCTTCGCTCAGGATGACAAGTAATCTTAATGCAGGGCTGCGCCGAGCAAATCGATGAGCAGACGGTCGGCTGTTTGCGCGGTGCGGCCGCTGTGATCGCGGTCATCCACTTCAACCACATCGACGCCAATCAAACGGCCTTTCGAGGCAACACCAGTTAGCAGATCATCAAGCTGAAAGAAGCTCAGGCCGCCGGGTTCGAGCGTACCCGTGCCCGGCGCGACGGCAGGATCCAGCACATCCACATCGATACTGATATAGATGTTCTCGGCTTTAGGAACCTGGGACAACGCCCACTCCACGCCGCGGCGATGAATCTGTTCCGAAGTGATCAGGGTGTTGTGAAGCTTGAGGAAGTTGTCTCTCGCCTCAAAATCGTTGGCGAGGCCTCGCATACCAATCTGGACAATGTGCTTGACGTTAGATAGCTGAGCTGCACGATTCACCCAAGAGGCATGATCAAGATTGCCGGGAGCGCCGGTCCAGGTATCGAGATGAGCGTCGAAGTGAATCAGAGTGAGCGGCAGGTCGTAGGCACGTAATACAGGGAAAGTAATGCTGTGATCCCCGCCGAGCACGACGGGGAAAGCTTTCTTCGCCATAATTGCGCGCAACTCGCGAGTGATGTTGTCGTCAGTTTGTTTGGGCACGGTTGGCCAGGTTTCGACATCACCTAAGTCCGCCCAGTGCTTGCCTTTTAGAACCACGCGATCGCCGTCGATGTAATAAAAGCCTTCAGCCAGGTCGCACATTTTGTACATGGCTGTGCCCTCGCGCAGTTCGCGCGGGCCATAGCGCGTACCCGGGGCATTCCACGTGCCCTCATCGAAAGGAACTCCTACTACCGCGATATCCGCTTTCAGGTCTTCAATGCGAGGAACGTAGGGAGCGCTCAGGAAGGTGCGGATTCCGGCAAAGTTCACGGGACTGGGGCAGGGTGCGTTCTCTGCAACACCGAAAATCGCCACAACCATCAGCAGCAGCGCTTCTGCAGCTAAGATTATTTTCCTCATAATGCTCTCAGTTGTCAGGGGTCGTCATGTTTAGTGTTGAAGCTTTGCGTACATGCTGCGCGCCCGATCGAGAAGGTTTAGCACAGATGTTTTCTCCGCATCCGTGTTCCAGTCGTGATTCGATTTCGCGGCATCGATGAGGCGATCGATCCATGCGACGAAATATGCGGCGTCCTCCGAAGACTTCGGTGCGGCGCCAGCGACATTGATGTAAATCGGGCTGGTAGTGGCGTAAGGGTAAAGGTCCAAGATTGGATATTCAGATTTTTCGCTCCAGGCACGCAGCAGGCACCAACCGCTCTGAGTCATTGGTAAAGTGTCTTCGATATCAGCAGTTTGGTGATCGCCGCTGAGTTTGAGATCACGCGCAACTTTGCCATTGCAGACGATCTGCAGATGATCAATTGGAACAATCGATCGCAGCCACGCTTTGAACTTCAATCGATTCTCGCCGGCGGCGAGCTTGATTTCGTCGCCAGGACCTTTTTCGCCCAGGGTCAGTCCAAGCAGCGGCCCGTTGGTGGCGAAGGTGTGCCCTTGCTTCAGGGAATTGAGCCAAGACGCAATGTTTAGCGGGCCGGTTTGAACTTTCACGTAAACGCGATTGAGGCCGACCGGGCCGCGAAGAGAGGCATAGTTCGCCATGGCATCGGTGCCAGCCGCCGCGGGCAGATGTAACCCTAAATTCAGAAGCCGGTACCAGACCTCGGCGGTGGACTTGTGTTCGCTGAACCCGACGACTTCGATGTAATCGACCTTCCCTAGCGCGACATCGACGGGAAGTTCGTCGGTCAAGGAAGCATCTTTCGCCGGGTCGGGGATGGTTTCGAACGGGTGCGCGTAACCAACCAGCGCATGCTGCTGATGTGCCATGTCGGCGACGTCGGCGTTGGTGGGGACAAGGCTTGCGGCGGCGGTGGCGGGATATCCCGCGTAACCGGGAATGAGGAAATGCTGAGTGAGATTCAGCAACCCGAGATGTCCCCAATAGCTGGTGTGAAACTCCTGACCGTGGAAGAGTAGATTGTTGGCTGTCGAAGCAGGATCTCGCTTTGTGCTGAAGTAAGCAATGTCAGGAATCCGCTGTTCTTTATTGACAATCAGGTCTTCGACAAGGGGCAAATTTTCGGCCGTGGACTGGAAAACGAGATGAGCGGGCGTGTTTCGGTACGTGCCGGCGTAGTTCATGTGCACGTGGACGTCACCGCTGACCCAGCGAGAGTTGGCCGCCTGCGGGATAGGCAGGGGCTGAAGGCGAATGGTGAATTTTGCCGATTCATCCGGAGCGACGTGAATGGTTTGCGAGGCAGCACGAAATTCGAAACCTTTCATGGCCTCGATGGTCACG
The DNA here is from genome assembly GCA_019237515.1 of Acidobacteriaceae bacterium. The sequence goes on along the minus strand of JAFAGX010000096.1, from coordinate 272 downwards.
TTTCCCGCAGGAACCTCAACGGTTGCAGTTCCGGATATGTGGAAGTAATGCGCTTCGAAAGGCCGCTCGGCGCGAACGAAATTATCATCAGCATGCATCCAGGCGTCATGGGGAGCATAAGCGCGGCCATCGGCTCCTGTGACCGAAACCCGTGCCGGAGTGGGCTTTCCGGAGGGGTCAAGAACGGTGATGAGGACGCCGACCATGGGATTGCGGTAATGTCGCTCTTTTATAGTGATCGGGATTTGAGCGCCGCCGGGGATTTCCTGCGT
>JAFAGX010000691.1 GCA_019237515.1 Acidobacteriaceae bacterium | reverse complement strand
TAGGACATGGCAGTGGCCTGGATTCCCCCGGCTTCCTCGCCCTTCTTCATATCGGGCCTCGTCTCGGCGACGCATTTCACGCCCAGCTGCACAAAGCAGGTCTTAGCGTTGATGATGTCTATCGCCGCCACGACGAACTCTTCGGTCTCCATGACGTAGCCGAACGCTTGCTGGATTTCGACGAGCGCGTGCATCTGTTTCGCTTTCATCATTTAAAACTAGCTCAGCGAATCATTGGCGGCGGCGTAATCGGTACCATGGGCACTCCGGTAGAAGTTCTTCATCAACGCATGGAACATCTGTTCTACAAGGACCTATGGGATATTCGTAACCAGATCACCGCCAAAGCCAACGAGGCCCTCGACAAATCTCGCGGCCCGCACTGAAATTCAACCGCGGAGGTCCCGAAACAGTCCAAGGCGTTTTCTCTGTGTCTCCGTGACTCCGTGGTAGTTTACGGCCCGGTATCTCCGTCGATATAATCATGTCGAGCGGGAGTAACCTGAGGCGCCTGCGCGGCGTTTGAGCCGCACGCCGAAGTCCTGAGCGTAGCGAAGGATCTCGCAATATTGGAAATTTTTGCTGAGCGGGAGTAACTCAGTGGTAGAGTGCGACCTTGCCAAGGTCGAAGTCGCGGGTTCAAATCCCGTCTCCCGCTCCAGATTTTGAATGTGGTCTTCCACTTCGGCGCTGTAGACTTTTGCCCCGTAGAAAGCTAACTTAATAATTAGGGCGCGGTACCCAAGTGGTAAGGGAGAGGTCTGCAAAACCTTTATTCGGCGGTTCGATTCCGCCCCGCGCCTCCAACCTTTCGCGAATCTCCTGTAAGTTCGACGTTAATCCGCTTTCCACGGCCTCCCACACCAGACTACTAACTTTAACCCTTGACAAAATATCAAATTAGATTTATTCCAATTACTTCATGAATGCTGCGGCAGTGAAAAGGTCCTTGGAGGGCAGCGGCTTGCGGTGTACTCCGCAACGCTATGCTGTGATGGCCTTTTTGATGGAATGCAAGCGGCATCCCACGGCCGCGGAAATCTTCGAAGCCGTCAACCGTTTAGATCCACGCTCTTCCAGGGCCACCACTTATAACAATCTGCGCGATTTAGTAAAGGCCGGTTTGGTACGCGAAGTGGCCGTCGAGGGTCGCGCCGCCAGATTCGATGTGAAAGGCATGCGTCATCACCACTTCATCTGTGATCGCTGTGGCAACGTGGAGGACGTAGAATGGTATGACGTGCCCAAGCCTGCGTCCGGCTCGCTCGGCAATCGGATTGTTCGCGAATGCGAACTCATTTTCCGGGGATTATGTACAAAATGCTCTCGGGGACGCGGCTCCCGTAAGGTCGACTAAGCCGTGCGCGCGACGTGGAACCGCGCTCGAAAAGTGCTCCAGCAGAAATCTTGTGAACCGCAATGCGTTCCTCATTTGTCAGACAGTTTAAACAACCGAAACTTTTGAACTAATAAAGAAGGAAAATAAATTTATGGAGAACAAACTCGCCGCTGCAGCGGGGGCTACCGTCCCCTCTACCCAGGAACAACATACCCAAACCGAATCCAAGTGCCCCGTGGCGCACGGCGCTGGTCGAGCCCACAATAATGCCGACTGGTGGCCGAATCAACTGGACCTGAGAGTCCTGCACCAGCATTCGCCTTTGTCCGATCCGATGGACAAGGAGTTCAATTACGCAGAAGAATTCAAGGGTCTCGACCTGAAAGCTGTCGTCAAAGATCTTCATGCCTTGATGACCGATTCGCAGGAGTGGTGGCCAGCCGACTTTGGCCATTACGGCCCGCTCTTCATTCGCATGGCGTGGCATAGCGCTGGTACCTACCGCATCGGTGATGGTCGCGGCGGCGCCGGAGCCGGTCAGCAACGCTTCGCTCCACTCAATAGCTGGCCCGACAACGTAAACCTCGATAAGGCGCGCCGTCTGCTCTGGCCTATCAAGCAGAAATATGGCCGGAAAATTTCGTGGTCTGACCTCATGATCCTCGCCGGCAATGTGGCCCTTGAGTCTATGGGTTTCAAGACCTTCGGTTTCGGTGGCGGCCGCCCGGACACATGGGAACCAGAGGGAGAGATTTACTGGGGGCCTGAAGGCAAGTGGCTTGCTGACGAGC
>JAFAGX010000679.1 GCA_019237515.1 Acidobacteriaceae bacterium | reverse complement strand
CTGTCCTGTGTGCCTCGGGCATCCCGGCGCATTGCCGGTCTTGAATCGGAAGGCAGTTCAGTTTGCAGCGCTCGCCGCGATGGCCTTGAATTGCCGTATCAACCAAGCTTCGATCTTTGCTCGAAAAAATTACTTCTATCCCGATTTACCCAAGGGCTATCAAATCTCGCAATATGACAAGCCTTTGGCCGAGTTTGGCTGGATCATTGTCCCGAATGGAGCCAACGAGAAAAAAATCGGCATCACCCGCCTCCACCTGGAAGAGGACGCCGGCAAGAGCCTGCACGAGGGATTTGCCGACTCTTCCAAAACGACTGCTATCGATTTAAACCGCACGGGCGTTCCGTTAATTGAAATCGTCAGCGAACCTGACATCTCATCGCCCAACGAGGCCTATGAGTATCTCACTCGCCTGAAAGAAATCATCCTTTACACGGGGGTAAGCGACTGCAACATGGAGGAAGGCTCGCTGCGGTGCGATGCCAACATTAGTGTCCGTCCGCACGGTCAGAAGGAATTTGGTACCAAGACGGAAGTCAAAAATGTGAACTCGTTCCGCTTCATTCGCGATGCACTGGATTATGAGATCGGTCGGCAGATCGGGATCCTGGAATCCGGCGGGGCCATCACCCAGGAAACTCGCCTGTATGACGCCAGCCGCGGCCAAACCTACAGCATGCGATCGAAAGAAGAGGCGCACGATTACCGCTACTTTCCTGAACCTGACCTGTTGCCCGTCGTGCTGGACGAGAAATTTGTAGCCGAAGTTCGCAGGACGCTGCCCGAGCTACCTGATGCCCGGCGCACCCGAATGGTAGACGAATACGGCATCACGCCATATGACGCGCAGGTGCTCACGGCTAGCAGGGTCCTGGCCGACGAATTTGAAGCCGCAGCCAAACAAGCCAAAAATCCCAAGCGCGTTGCCAATCTCGTGCAAAGTGAACTGTTGGGACGTTTGAAAACCAAAAGTCTGGAAATCGGTCAATCCCCCATTTCCATGCGCGGAGTAGCATTCTCCGCCGATCTCGTCGAGAACGGTACGATTTCCGGAAAGATGCTCAAAGAACTTTACGATCTCTCGTTCGAACGCAATCAGGATTTTCCGGAGGTTTACGAGAAAGAAAAGCCGCAGCAGATCACGGACACATCGGCGATCCAAAAAATTATCGACGACGTCGTTGCTGCGAATCCAAAGCAGGTTGAGCAATACCGCGCAGGGAAGAAGACCGTGCTCGGTTTCTTTGTCGGCCAGGTCATGAAGCTCAGCAAAGGCCAAGCCAATCCCCAGTTGGTGAATGAGCTCCTCAGCAAGAAATTAGAGGCCTAGCTCCGCTACTCGGTGTCCTCCGTGTCCTCTGTGGTGGAAGACGGTTTAGTCGCCACCAGTAACCACCTGTCAGTATCTTTCGTCACCTGAGTACTGTTCGCCGCTCCGGCTACCATACTGCTATGAAGAAATGGAAACTGGACCGGATCATCAGCATCGCTACGCTGCTCAGCTCGGTGATCGCGATTGTGCTGGTATTGAAGAAACCGCAGCCGGTCTCGCCACCTATCGCGCCGGCTGTGGCTGCAGCTAAGGCTGAGTCTGTTCAGGAAAAACTTCAGCAGCTTGATCAGCCCAGGCAAGCTGGGCAAGGTCCCGCCGAGGTTCATTTGAATTCTGAAGAGGTCAGCGCGGCTCTGGCGCAGGCCGCTGGCGCAATCCCGGCCTCTGCGCTCGCGGGCAGCGGTCTCCCGACTTCGGTGCCATCTTCTCCCGATGCACAAATCGGTCCCGGCCAGCCGGAGGTTAAGGATTACCAGGTCAGCTTTGATGGCGATGTCGCCCGCGGCCAATTCGTCACTCAGATTGGCGGCAAAGATGTAACGGTAACGCTCGCCGGACATCTGGGATCCAAAGATGGCTTTGCAACTTTCGATCCGACTGAGTTCAAGGTCGGTGAACTCAACGTTCCTGTCTCCCTGGTCAGTGGCCCGCTGCAGAAGAAGCTGGATGAGCAGCGCGACAAGCTCAAACTTCCCGACGACGTCGGCGGAATCAAAGTGGAAAAGGGCGAGCTGGTCATGACTGGAAAGTAACAATAGTTACGTAGGGACAGGCGCCCCCGCCTGTCCGGGGCGAGCATAGCTCGCCAGTACGCGGTCAATTGTGCTTGATAAACTCGCCTTCTTTCTTTCCCGTAAGGTCGTTATAAAGTGTTACCAGCCACTGCTCGCTGGTAATGAAATCGCCTGACCATTTTTGCCAAGGGCCCAGCACGTTCTCGGTCCTCAATTGACCCAGCGTCTTTCCTTGTTTAATGCCGCTCTGCACGGCGGCACGCGTGTCCTTCAGCATTGTGACGAAGCGTCGAACATCGTCAAGGTTCGATACTGGTCCGTGTCCTGGAATCACTTTCACATCCGCCGGCAGCTTAGGAATGATTTCATCAATCGCGGCGATCATTCCTTCCACACTGCCGCCCCCGCTCAAATCAACAAACGGAAAGCCGTAAGTCACAAAATCGTCGCCCATGTGCACGACGTTTGATTTAGGAAAGAAGATAACGCTGTCGCCGTCAGTATGTCCGTGCGGGAAATGCAGAGCACGAATGTCCTCGCCATTCAGGTGTACGGTCACATCGTGATCGAAGGTGATGATGGGAAGCGCCTCTTTGGGCTGTGGCTTGGCTTCAAATTTGACCGCACCGTAGTTCCCGGCTGTGCCGCCCTCCTCAAGGCGCTTGCGAACATTGTCCTGTGCGATGATCGGCGCAGTCTGCTGAAAGATCGCATTTCCTCGCGTGTGATCTTCGTGATAATGCGTGTTGATGACGAAGCGAACAGGCTTATCCGTGACGCTTTTCAGCGCAGCTTTGATTTTGTCGGCCATCGGCGCATATTGGTCGTCCACCACCACAATGCCGTCGTCGCCCACGGACGCTCCAATATTTCCGCCGGCGCCTTGCAGCATGTACACGTTTCCCGCGACTTTCTCCACTTTCATCTGCACTTTGCTGAAATCCTGATCCTGGGCCATCGTGACCGCCGTGGTCAGGATTGCCGCCGCAAACGCGAAGCAGAACCTTTTCATTTGTCCCCTCTTTGAAACTCGGCGGAAATTCTAATGCCAGCGCAACACTTTGTCAGCAGTTCGGCGACCCAGCTTTCCTGGCGTACTCCAGCCGTAGCCCAGACCCCGCCACATTCGCCAATTCTCGCGATTTCGTGCACAATATCTCGCCTGGGGGGAAACGATGGCATCTACTCTGACCGATACTGCGGCAATTTCCGCGATCGATCCGGCGCAACACTTAGGCCAGCTCACAACTGGATATGAGATCTCCGCGTGCCTCTATGCTGCAGCTTCCTTGAACATCGCCGACCTGCTGGCATCCGGTCCGCGCGGCATCGACGAACTTGCCTCTGAAACCAAGACCAATGCCGATCGACTCTATCGTGTGCTGCGTGCTCTGGTCAGCGTCGGAGTCTTCTCCGAGCCGCAGCCGCGCACGTTTGCCCTCTCACCCGCGGCCGAACTGCTGCGTAGCGATGTCCCAAACAGCCATCGCGGCTTCGTTCTATGGACCGCCTGCCCGTTCGTCATGAACGTGACCTCACACATCCTGCATTCGGTGCAAACCGGCCAGCCTGCCATCGAGCATCTGCACGGCAAACCGGCGTTCGAGTGCATGTCGTCGATGCCCGACGTCGCATTCGCGTTCAATGAAGGCATGACCTCCATCAGCGGCTTCTTGGCTCCTGCGGTGCTCGATGCTTACAGCTTCGAGGGCATTGACACACTGATGGACGTGGCCGGAGGGCACGGCTATTTTCTGTGCCAAGTATTGGAGCGATATCCGCACATGAAGGGCATTCTTCTGGATTTGCCCAGCGTCGTGGAGGGCGCCAAGTGCGCGATCTGCGAGCGCCGCATGGATCACCGCTGCGAGCCAATCGCCGGCAATTTTTTCGAGCATATTCCTGCCGGTGCCGACGCCTATTTCATGCAACACATCATGCACGATTGGGATGATGAGCACTGCCTTAAGATTTTGGGTAACGTGAAGCAAGCGCTCGCTGGCCGGAAGAACGGGCGTCTGATTGTCAGCGATGCGGTACTGCCGGAGACTTCCGAGCCTCATCCGGGCAAGTTGCTCGATCTCTTAATGATGCTGTTTCCTGGAGGACGCGAGCGCACTCGAAAAGAGTGGTACGAGTTGTTCGACACCGCAGGATTCCGGATAACAAAAATTGTTCCAACCAGCGCCCCGGAAAGCGTGATCGAAGCCGTAGTCCGCTAAATTGTTGCCCCAGGTTCCGAGAGCAGGTTAAGCGAGCGAACCTGGGATATACGTTTTTGCCTCAAAACTTGTGTGCCGGCTCCTCAATCTTCGGGCAGTGTCAGTCATCGTGACTCTAGCCCTTGTGCTGCTCACCAGCCCTGCCTTTGCGCAATCTCCTGTTCCCGAGTGGTGCCGCGCACTACCGCGGCCGGAATATAAAGCCCTGGAGCGCGTGCCCACCAGCGATCCCTGGTTCGAAGTTTACAAAATTAGACCGGGCGTATTTGCCATCTACGAGCCTCACCAGTTTGAAGAAACCATCAGCTATTTGATAGTTGGCGAGAAGAAGGCGCTTCTCTTCGATACGGGAATGGGTATCAGTGACCTAAGAAAAGTTACGTCCGCGTTGACGCGCGTGCCTATCATTGTACTCAACTCGCACACTCACAACGATCACGTCGGCGACAACTGGCAATTCGATACAGTTCTCGGCATGGACACCGACTTCACGCGTACGAATGCTCGCGGCTCTAAAGAAGATGCACAAGCCGAAATTGCTCCCGGAAACATTTGCGGCAGTCTGCCGAAGGGATTTGACGCAAAGTCTTATGCCACTCGATCGTGGCACATCACGTCGTACGTACACGACGGCGATCACATCGACTTGGGCAGCCGAACCCTTGAGGTCCTCGCTACCCCCGGCCACACGCCCGACGCCATTTGTCTTCTCGATCGTGCAAATGGGTTGCTGTTTACCGGAGACACCTATTATCCCGCGCCGATATGGCTCTATCGTCCTGAAACCGATCTAGTCGCGTATGCCGCATCCATTCGTCGAATCGCCGCCTTGGCGTCGCAAATCAAGATGGTTCTGGGGGCCCACAACGTTCCGGTTGCTCAGCCGTCAGTCCTTCCGCGTCTAGTTGTGGCATTCGATGCCGTCCGCTCGGGAAAAGTTCAACCCATATCAACCGGCCCGGGAGAGGTCCTCTACAAAGTCGACGAGTTCTCTTTTCGAATGCGCGCCGCGCATTGAACCGAAAAGCCCTTGATGTCCCACCTTCACCGAGCGAACCTGGGACGCAATGAGGAGATGAGCTCCGTCACCCTTGTTCCGATTTCGTAACACAAGCGATTTTATTGCTTTTATCAGGCGATTCTGTGCTAGAGTGCCGCGCTATCTGCTGGGGAACACTCAACGGCAAGGCGCTGGTCACGATGGCAGCTCATATTTAGCAATACTTTTGTGGTCATTTGAGCGACTCCGGGGCCCGTAACACACCGACGCGGAACATGCGGCAATACTCAACGATAAAAAGATTGTGTGGAAGATGTGTGACCCTCCTCTTTTTTGCAGTCTTCCCCTGGTTGTCCGTCCTTTCCCAAGAACCCTATGAAGCCCGCGCCGCGCGTTTGCAACCGCAAGACATTCCTCCTCTTCTAGAGAAGGCCGAACACGGCGATCTGCCCTCCCAGGTTCTGCTCTGGCTCGCATACTCCGGTGGACATGGCGTGCCAAAGGACGTCGGGAAAGGAGTTCCATGGCTGCGCAGAGCGGCCGAACAGGGCAGCCTCGAAAGCCAATTCGTGCTGAGCACCGTGTACGAGTTTGGTCACGGCGGCGTGCCGATCGATCTTGCGGAGTCGTTTAAGTGGGCATTTAAGGCAGCCGAGCGCGGTCATATGGTCGCCCAACATAACGTCGCTAGTGACTACTTCCATGGGGCAGGAGTGGAACAGAACCTGGAGCAGGCCCGGTACTGGTATGGCCGGGCTGCAGAGCAGGGCTTTGCTCATTCTGAGTGGATGATGGGTCGCATCTACCTTGAAGGCATCGGCGTCGCACCTAACCGCGAAGGGGCGCTGAAATGGCTGACAAAATCCCTGGCTCAAGGGCATGCTCCCACCATGCTTACCCTGGCGAGCATATACATGGGGCCAAATGGCATTCCAACCCAGCCGCAGTTGGTTTTTGATCTAGACCGCGCGGCGGCGCAGACAGGCAGCCACTACGCTGAGTTTGAAGTCGGCCGCTTCTATCGTGCCGGCTACCTGAACCCTCCCGACTATACGCAGGCTATGCTGTGGTTCAATCGTGCTGCATCTGCGCGATACGGTCCGGCGGATCATTATCTCGGAGCCATGTACGAAGCGGGAGAAGGCGTTCCCGCTGATCTCGCCG
>JAFAGX010000667.1 GCA_019237515.1 Acidobacteriaceae bacterium | reverse complement strand
ACTTCCTGCGAACTAATGTCGCGCAGCAACAAGGGCGAACCGTCAGGTGTAACGCCACTCCAGGGGATTCCGAACAGGACGACCCGTCGGAAGCCCTTGAGATCTGCTAATCGCTCGAGTTTGTGGTCAGCGACCCGCACTTTATAGAACGCAGGGTTTTCACTGCCGCCAGTATCGAAATAGATGTGCTTGCTGTCTTGCGACCAGGTTACCCATCCAACGTCTGCCTTTAGCAGCTCAGACCATTTCCCGTTGCTCAAATCGAATAGCATCAGCTTTTGTCCGTCGATAGTAGCTCCGGCAATGTAGTGGCCATCTGGCGAGGTAACCGGAAACGCCAGGTTCGTTGCCTTGGTGACGGTATTGACCTGAAGAGTTTTGAGGTCGACCATCTTCATAATGCCCTCGCCTGAGCCAAAATCAAGACTGTCAAAGAATGAGATCGCATTTCCGTCGGGCATCCAGGTTGCGCCAAGCACATTTTCTTTGCCAACAGAGAGAGAGCGGGGCATGCCCCCTTGGGCCGAGATTAAATAGAGAGTAGCCTTCTCGCCAGGATTGGAGCCAGTGAAGGTGATCTGCTTGCCATCTGGAGACCACCGTGGAAGATTTGCATATCGCGGAACCGTAGATGTCATCTGCAACTTCTCGCTACCGTCCACACGGCTGCGCCACAAAATCCCATCGGGAAAAGTCACATACGCCATCCACTGCTTGTCTGGAGAAAAGCTGACGTCCTCAATCGATCCACCTCCCAGAAAAGGAAGAAACTGTTTTGTATTGGCATCGTAGCGAACTAGTTCGCCTCGGAGTTGGCTTCCCACCGCGAAAATTTTCTTCCCATCAACACTTGGCTGCGGAGATTCAAAGCTCATCGGTCCTGAGGTCAAGTGCACTGGGCGTCGATCGATCTTGTGGAACAGGTCTTGTTTTTCCCGGATTGCCCAAAGATCCATTCGATTCTGGGCAAAAGTCTGGAAGATAAAGTATGTTCCGTCGATCGTCCAGGTTCCGTGTAAATAACTTCCTTCGAACTCGGGAAGCCAGCGGTGAGGTTCTCCGCCCTTCGACGAAAGTTCCCAGATGGAACGCTTACCGTTTGTCGTACTGACGGTAAAGCGTAGGGAGTTGCTGTCGGGCGACCATCGATACCAATACGAGAAGTCTGGAAGGGAAGCGAACTTTCGCGTACCGCTGGGTGAAATTTCCACCAATTCATTGTCGTGAGCGATCAGAACGTCACCATTCGGAAGCCAGGCTCCATCCGAACCCAACACCTCACTGACGCGGCGCGGAGAGCCGCCCAACAGAGGCAGTGCCCAGATTTGTTGTTGCAGTTCGGAACCTGTGAAGCTGCTTACCAGCAGTTCGGACTTGTCCGGGGAGATGGTCAGCGGCGCGACATTAGCAAACGGGGTGGACACAGGCACGGTCTCTCCTCCTGAGGCGGAGACCTGAACAATGACAAACCTCCCATTGACATTTTCTTGAATAAAGAGACGCGGGCCGTCCGTGAGCACCATGCATGTGGCTTGCCCCGAAAAAGTCTTTTGCTGTCCGTCGTGAGTGATTTGCGTATATCCCGTGATCCGCGGCGGAGGCATTGTCGGTCGAAACAAATATCCCAGCAGGACCACGGCGGCGATTGCTACTCCGCCAATGAGATAGATTTTTGTTCGCGAACCTTTTTTTGTTGTTAGGCCAGAAACCTCTGAGACCGGCGCCGCTGTATCTTGTGTCGCGTTGATCACCCCGGGACTGAAACCGGAAGCCGAACTGAGCCGCCCGGAATCAATTTCGCGTCGCAGCCTCTTCAGGTCAATTCCCATTTCAGCGGCGGTTTGATAACGCAGCTTGCGGTCTTTCTCCAGTGCTTTGCCGATGATTCGCTCCAGTTCCGCCGGGACTTCTGGATTCAAGCGAACAGGCGCAAGCGGAACCTTGTGCAAGATTGCGTCAAACACCATTGCCGACGTATTTCCGAAAAAAGCTGGCCGCGACGTGCACATTTCATAGAGCACTGCGCCGAAGGAGAACAGATCAGTCCGGGGGTCTAGCTCTTCGCCCGCAGCCTGCTCGGGAGACATGTAGGCGATGGTGCCGACCGCCGCTCCCGGGCTGGTCAGATCCGCCTCGCTCATCACGGTCGGCCCTTGTGGTTCGCTGGGGCGCGAATATTCGGGCGCCAACTTTGCCAAGCCGAAATCGAGAACCTTGGCGTGGCCGAGAGTGGTCACGTAGATGTTTGCTGGCTTAATGTCGCGATGAATGATGCCCTTACCGTGAGCCGCCTCCAGCGCGCTCGCAATATCGATTGACAGGTTCAGCAATTGCTCCGTGGGCACAGGTCGACCCACAATGCGTTCGCGCAACGTCTGCCCTTCCAGCAACTCCATGGCAATAAAAGCCCGCCCAGACTGGTCGTCGATTTCATAAATCGTGCAAATGTTCGGATGATTCAACGCGGAGGCCGCTTTGGCTTCGCGCTGGAAACGGCCCAGGGCTTGGGAATCGTGGGCTACGTCGTCAGGCAAGAATTTAAGGGCTACGAAACGCCCGAGTTTCACATCCTCGGCTTTCTAGACAACACCCATCCCGCCGCCGCCGAGCTTCGAAACGATGCGGTAGTGAGAGATTGTCTGTCCGATCATTGGACTGAAATCCTATGATCAGGGATCGGGCAAGTCAATCAGCGCAGAGGGGTTGTTGCTGATGCGTGTGAGAACTGGCAAAAATCTCAATAATCGTTCATTAACGTCGTGCCAATGGTTAAAGGGCTTGGTGTTTTGCCAAACTTCATAGAGGTACCATCAGAACCGCGAAAATACTTAGAGGCTCATCCCACCATCGATCAGCAGCTCTGCGCCGACCGTAAAAGCCGCCTCATCCGACGCGAGAAACACGACAGCATTTGCGATCTCACTCGGCTGTCCGAACCTTCCAGCGGGAATCTGTTTAATGAACGCAGCTCGCTCCTCCTCCGACCTCCCGCTATGAACCGGTGTCATTATCGGGCCGGCGCTCACCGCGTTCACCCGAATACCTCGTGAAATCAATTCCCCAGAAAGCGTTTTCGT
>JAFAGX010000525.1 GCA_019237515.1 Acidobacteriaceae bacterium | reverse complement strand
CGCGACAACAAATGCCCGACGACCAATAACCAAGGAGGGGATCCTACGCTCCCAAATCCAACTCATCCAATTTCAGAAATTCCTGCACAATGGGATGGTCGGACTTTTCCATCTCGGGATAAGTTCCAAAAAACAGCACTTTCGCTTCGTGCAAAAACACGACCCGATCCGCAAGCTTCTTGGCTAGTCGCATGTCGTGCGTCACAACCACGCTGGTCAGGTGCAACTGCACCTTGAGACGTTTGATCAAATCGCCCAGCAGTTGTGCCATAAGTGGATCGACCATGGTCGTGGGCTCGTCGTAAAGAATGCATTCAGGCCGCGCTGCCAGCGCGCGAGCGATCGCAACTGAGCGCTTCATCCCCGTCGACAAATCTGACGGCAGCAGGTCGCGCATTTGTTTGACTCCAACCATCTCCAGCAAGCCGTCCACCACCTGCAGAATCTGGTCTTCGGTCAGATCTCTATGTTCGCGAAGCGGAAAAGCCACGTTCTCCCCTACGCTCAGCGAATCGAAGAGCGCTCCATTCTGGAAAACCATCGTGACCTTTTTTCGGATTGCCTCAAGCTGCTCTTCGTTGAAGTTGGTAATGTCCTCGTGGGCGACGATCACTCGCCCGGAATCCGGCTTGAGAAATCCCATGATAGTTTGCAGCGACACCGATTTGCCCACCCCGCTTCGGCCGAGAATGCAAACCGTCTCTGACGGCATGACATTGAAGTTCGCATCATCGAGGACGCGCTTGTCTCCAAATGATTTCGAAACATCGTCAAACTCGATGTAAGGTCCGTCGGGTGCAGTGTTGGCCATGGCCGTCGCATGGTGATGATAAATGATGCAGTTGTCCGGGATCGCCGGTCACTTATTCGCAACCTTGCCGCGAATCACGACCACCGAAGCCGCCGGCAAATCGAACCACGTATCCTTCCCTGCAGTTTGTTTCGAACGTGCCGCTGGACCATCCGGATCAGCGTTTCCTGGAAAATAAGCGACTGCGGGCAACTCCCCCGGGAACTCGGCATGAGGAACGAAACGTGTTTTCGCAGCATGCCATTGATACTGCCCGCTGCCGAAGGTTGCTACGTCAATCTGACCGGTGAACGACCCTTCGGCCCCGCCACTCTGATTCTCAAATGAAATCCGCACGCGATGGCCGTTCTGCTGATCACGATTCACCATCATCAACGACCACTGGCCATCCGGACGTTTCAAAGCGTACGCGGTCACGAGCGCGTGCCCTGCACCATCATCGACGTCACTCTTCGCGGAAAATACCTGATGTTCGCCCGCCCCTGGCTGCACCCATTCGAGGTTGATCAGTTGAGAAGTAAAGAATTGAGAGATTGGCTGCTGAATCTTGTAACCCGGCCCAACCGTGAACAATCCGAACGTGCCTTCGGAGTTATTGCAGCCGTGCTCGATCAGCAAGGGTAAGTAGTGGAAGTAATAAACCCCTGCCCCGCCCGCGTTCAGAAACGAACCGATGTAGTCAGCGAGCCACAGTCCACCGAAAATATCCATATACGTTTCGCTCGCCGCCGAAGAAAGATTCGATTCCGTGATAAATAGCGGTACATCAGCGGGAACACCGTCTTCGCGCCAGATCTGCATGATGTGGCTCACCAGTTCCGGCTCGTCGTACAGGCTGCCCCAGGGAACACGGCAGGGATCGTAGGGATAATGTTCAAAGGAAAAGAAGGCCAGATCATTCAATCGGCCATGCTGCCGCAAATAATCAATAAACCTTCCGGTCCAGGAAACCTTTCCCTTGTTATCTGGCCACGTCTCGATATCTTTGTTCTCGCCCGTGAACGAAGGACCACCCAGTTTCAGGCTGGGGTCAATTTTGTGAATAGCAGTTGCAGCCTCGAGATAAAGCGCCGCGTAGTCTTCCGGCAACGTGAATTGTCCGTCGGCCTCCTCGCCCATCTCGATGTACGAGATCGGATAATTTCGCGCCTTTAAATATGCAATTTCCGCAGCTGCATTTTCCGGAGTGTCATAGAGCACAGCGACTGGAATCATTGCGGGCAGTCCGCGTGTTACTCCGCTGGTATAGAAAATATCGAATCCAACTTGCGCACTCCGCTTTGAACCGATGTCCGAAGGCTCGTGCCAAGGATCGATCGACGAAACATATGTGGCAGTCTGCTCCTGGTCAGCCGTGTGTCGCGCGATGTCGTGAAAGCTTCCGTCCCCGCCAATCGTTCCGATATAAACTTCGTTGATCGCATAGCCGAGGCAATTCCGTGGATCGGCTGAGCCGTGAGAATCACATGTGTTCGAGGATTCGGTCATCCAGATCCGCAGGAAACGCACCGGCATCGGCGTGGAATTCAGCCGCACCGTTTCGATTCCGCCTTTGCCGTTTGTAACTTCGCCTTGCGGGAAGGTCTGCCACACGCCGCGCGTGGGATAGTGCATCGGCTCTTCTGTTCCCGTCCAGTATTGAACAACGTAATGTGTCGCATACGGTCCCTGCCAATTAATCCGAATACCATTGACCTGCTGCACCTGCGTGAGATCGGCGACCACCCACTGCGGGTGCAACGAGTCACTCTCGCCCGTGAACCGCTGCGCCAGGTACGGATTACTCTTCCAATAGCTGTTCACGTCCCCATCGGTCAGTCGTGAGAAGCCGGAAGTATCCGTGCCATCATTTCTTGTGTCTCCCCGGTGCGGCAGCGGATAACCATACGAATACCGGATGGGCTCGCCCGGCGTGGTCGAGCCAGTGAAATAACCTTTTCCGCTGGGATCGCTCCACGTTCCCTGCGGATTCCAGTGCCACGCTTCAACCGCCAGTTCGGTGTTCTGCCGATACGTGACCGGCTGCCATCCCGCCTCAAAAATTTTGTTCAACACATCCGGAACAAGATCCTTATCAATGGCTTCAACCGGAATCCGGTCCACCCCGGCGCCCAACGTTTGATTAGGGATGAAGCGATTGGTCGGATGCGAAACATCAACCCGAATCGTCTGTGCACACAGGCTCAACGAGATGGTAATAAGAATAGGGATGACCATCAGACGCATTTTCAAAGGAAACTCCCACCAGTCGCGATTTTGGAGCCACTCAGTTTAAACCCTATTGAAAGGATTTAATAACCTTTTTCAGGGGCCCCGGTAAATTCCCTCTTGCGCTCTGCCACGATTGCATGAACTTCGCAGAGCAACGAAGGTGCTAGAATTTTTCAGTCGCACATC
>JAFAGX010000049.1 GCA_019237515.1 Acidobacteriaceae bacterium | reverse complement strand
TCGTTCTTGTCTTTGGCTCTTGCCGTGCTGTTCCTAGAGCCGGAGCGACTTGTGAAACGTGAAAACGCTTCGGCCGCCGGTGGCAAATTTCGGCAGTTCAACCTGGTTCAAGAGAACGGCCGCAGGAATTGGGTCGCTCGTCGGCGGTGCAGGCGGCCCTGGCACAACGCGTTTCATGGAAGGCAGAAGATCACGCTGAGCAGCGGTCAGGAAATGCTGATCCGCATTACCGGACGGTAACGGTTCGACAAATCCGACAAGAACTTAAAGAAGTTGAATGACTCAGTTCATAAGCTTTTTGAGCACTTCCCGCCGCTGTCGAGGAATTGACTCTGAGTTGAAAGGAGCATTGCCAATGAATAACCCTGAAGAATCGGACCGGATCGAGCTATTTCGCTTGCTCCAACAGGCCAAGCCGCTAGTGGAGCCGCTTTATCCTGACCAGCGGAAGCAGTGGGTAGAAGGAAGCCCCGTAGCCCAGGAGATTTGCGCGCTTCTGGCCAAGCATCCGGAGTACCACGCTGAAATACGTGCAGAAATTGGCGGAATGTTTGACCAGTCGTGTGGTTGAAGTCTCGTGCCCGCTCAACCGGGGCTTGCCTGACGTGGTTGGTTTTTCATCGAGCGACCGACTCCAGGTTGCCACTGCTTGGCACTAATCAAATGCAAGCCGTTTCGGGAGAGATGGTCAGAATCGAGCACGACGGAATTTAAAGAGGCCAAAGAAAGATGTGGATCGTCCGATTAGCTTTACGGCGCCCTTATACATTCGCGGTCATGGCGATATTAATTGTCGTGATGGGCGGGCTCGCTGCTGTCCGGACGCCGACTGACATCTTTCCGAACATAGACATCCCCGTCGTCAGCATCATCTGGACCTATACCGGCCTGGTTCCCAAAGACATGAACGATCGCATCGTCTACGTGACGGAACGAGCGCTGACCACGACCGTAGACAACATTGAGCATATTGAATCCCAATCGCTCTACGGCGTCGCCGTCGTCAAGGTATTTCTCCAGCCCACGGCCAATGTCACTCAGGGAATTGCGCAGGTTACAGCTGTTTCGCAAACGCAGCTCAAGCAACTCCCGGCGGGAACCACACCCCCGCTCATTCTCGCGTATAGCGCTTCGAGTGTGCCGGTTCTCCAGTTGGCGCTTTCTGGGCAAGGTCTCTCCGAACAGCAACTGAATGACTACGGTCAGAATTTCATTCGAACTCGGCTCATCACCGTACAGGGTGTGTCCGTACCCGCTCCGTATGGCGGCAAGCCCCGTCAAGTGCAAGTGGACCTGAATCCCAATGCGTTGCAGTCGAAGGGACTGTCCGCCTTGGACGTTGTAAATGCCATCGCGCTCCAGAATCTGATTTTGCCGACGGGCACATCCAAGATCGGCAGCAAGGAATATGACGTTGATGTCCCGAACGCGGCACCTCAAACCATTGAGGAACTGAATCAGATTCCAATCAAGACGGTGGGAAACACGACGATCTATATCAAGGACGTCGCCTGGATACGAGACGGTTTCCCTCCTCAGACGAACATCGTCCGCGTCAACGGCCAGCGTTCGGTGCTGTTGATTGTCCAAAAAGCCGGCGATGCTTCAACTCTGAACGTAATTTCAGGTGTCAAGTCGCTCCTGCCGCGAATCGCGGCCACGGTTCCTCCACAGCTGAAAATTCAACCCTTGGCGGATCAGTCCGTTTTTGTGCTGAGCGCGATCAGCGGCGTAGTCAGGGAAGCCCTCATCGCCGCCTGCCTTACGGCACTTATGATCCTCATTTTCCTGGGAAACTGGCGAAGCACGCTGATTATCGCAACTTCGATTCCTCTTGCCATCCTCACTTCGCTTGTTGTTTTGAGTGCGCTCGGACAGACCATCAACATCATGACCTTGGGCGGCCTGGCGCTGGCTGTAGGAATCCTGGTGGACGATGCGACGGTCGAAGTCGAGAACATCAATCGGAACCGGGAAGCGGAACCGGACAAGAGTTTGGACGACGTTGTCCTGGACAGTGCTGCGCAAATTGCGAAGCCGGCATTTGTCTCCACCCTTTCGATCTGCATCGTCTTCGCTCCGATGTTCCTGCTTTCCGGTGTCGCGCGGTACCTGTTCCTGCCGCTGGCTGAAGCAGTCGTCTTTGCTCTGCTTGCTTCCTATCTGCTGTCACGAACGATCGTGCCCACGATGGCAAAGTATCTCCTGCGAAATCAAGGAGCAGGTAGAGAGCATAAGCAGAAAAATCGAAATCCTCTGGTTCGCTTACAGCAAAGCTTTGAAGCCGGATTTGAAAAGGTTCGTAGCAAATATCACGCCTTGTTGGGGCTCTGTGTTCATCACCGGCGTGTTTTCCTGCTGGGTTTCTTCGGCGCTTGCCTGGGGTCGCTCGCGCTTCTTATTCCCTGGCTTGGGCAAGATTTCTTTCCTACCGTGGACGCGGGCAGTTTTAAGCTTCATCTTCGCGCTCCGACGGGAACGCGGATTGAAGACACCGCTTTTCTCTGCGACACGGTTGAAAAGGCGATTCGGCAGGAAATCCCTCCTGCTGAATTGCAAACCATAATTGACAACATCGGCTTGCCGACGAGCGGGATCAACCTCTCTTACAGTAATTCCGCGCCAATCGGCACGTCCGACGCGGATGTTTTTGTTCAGCTGACACCCAAACACCATCCTACTGCTCGATACATCGGCAATCTCCGCCAAAAATTGGCTAGGCAATTTCCCGGTGTGATGTTTGCATTTCTGCCCTCGGACATCGTCACGCAAATCTTGAATTTCGGATTGCCGGCTCCCATCGACATCCAAGTCACCGGATACAACCTGGAAGGTAATCGCGTATGGGCAAGTGAGCTTCTTCAGAAACTCAGATACGTGCCCGGGCAAGTTGATCTGCGCATCCAGCAGCCATTCGACGAGCCTTATCTCCACCTGCAAATCGAACGAACAAAGGCGCAAGAACTCGGCCTCAGTGCCCACGATATTGCGCAAAACCTGCTGGTCTCTCTCAGCGGGAGCTTCCAGACTTCGCCCACCTTCTGGGTCGATCCAAAAACGGGCGTCAGCTATCAGGTTGCTACGCAGACGCCGCAATACCGGACCGACAGCCTGCAGAGTCTCGCGAATATCCCGATCACCGGAAGCAACCTGAATGCGCCTCTATCCCTCGCTGCAAGTCTGGTCTCAGTGAAACGAGGAGCCGGTATCGCTGTGGAATCTCACTACGACATCGCACCCGTGATCGACATTTTCGGATCCGTTTCTGGACGCGACCTGGGAGCCGTGTCGCACGATATCAACAAAATCATCGATGCCGCCCGGTCCACATTACCCCGCGGCTCAGAAGTCGTCGTTCGTGGCCAAGTTCAGACGATGCGTTCCTCCTATGTCGGCCTGCTCAGCGGGTTGGCGTTCGCCATCATTCTGGATTACCTCCTCATCGTCGTGAACTTTCAGTCTTGGCTGGACCCTTTGATCATGATTTCCGCGCTGCCGGCTGCATTGGCTGGCATCGCGTGGTGCCTGTTCATTACACACACGACTCTGAGCGTACCTGCGCTCATGGGAACGATCATGTGCATGGGTGTGGCTACGGCCAACAGCATTCTGGTGGTGAGTTTCGCTACGGAGCAGATGGCGGAGGGAAAGGATTCCATCGAGGCCGCCGTTCAAGCCGGCTTCACCAGATTTCGGCCAGTCCTTATGACCGCTTTGGCCATGATCATCGGGATGGTTCCGATGGCCTTGGGTCTGGGCGATGGAGGTGAGCAGAACGCACCGCTAGGGCGGGCGGTCATCGGCGGCCTGGTGTTTGCAACGGTGTCCACTTTATTTTTCGTGCCGACCTTTTTCTCAGTGCTTCATGGTCGCGGATACAGAAATTCACTGCAGGGAGCAGCGGCTTCCAGATAACGATTCGGGTGAAATGAACATGACGCAAACGGAAATCAGCGAAGCAAACAGCAAATCACCAGACCAAACGGAACGTTCCGCGAAGAAACTCGGCGCTTCGCGAAGAGGCTGGCTGTCGCCCTTGGTTATGTTGGCCATCCTTGCAGCGGTGCTGGTTTCCGGAATGCGCTCCCGCATTCGTGAGGCCGCCAATCTGCGCGCGTTCGCCGACGAGATGGCGGTGCCCTCGGTTTCGGTCGTCCAGCCCAAAAGCGCGTCTCCCTCCGAAGAAATCATCCTCCCCGGAAACATCCAACCCTTTATTTCGTCGCCGATTTACGCACGAACGGACGGGTATTTGCGCAAATGGTATTTCGATATTGGGGCGCATGTAAAAGCGGGAGAGTTGCTGGCCGTCATTGAGACGCCCGAAGTCGATCAGCAATTGATCCAGGCACGCGCTACCTTGGCCACCGCTGAGGCAAACCTCGAACTCGCCAAAATTACAAGAGACCGCTATGAAGGACTGTTGAAGAAACACGCTGTCTCTCAACAGGACGTCGATAATGCCATTGGCGCGTTCAACGCGAATAAAGCCATTGCCGATGCAGACCAGGCCACCGTTCAGCGATACGAGACACTCGTCTCCTTTGAGAGGGTCTACGCTCCGTTCGACGGAGTGATTACCGCACGTAACACGGATATCGGTGACCTCATCAATGCGGGCAGCAGCACTGCGCCTAGAACCGATCTTTTCCACATCTCCCAAACCGGTACGTTGCGCGTCTACGTCAATCTTCCCGAGGAATACTCACAGAGTGTGAAGCCTGGCGTTACCGGCGCCGAGATTGTCCTCGCCGAATTTCCCGGACGAAAATTTCCCGGGATGCTGGTGCGTACGTCGGAAGCCATTAATGTGACCACGCGAACTCTTCTGGTTGAAATCGATGTCGCTAACCCATCGAATACGCTGTTAGCAGGTTCTTACGCTGAAGTGCATTTGAAGATTCCCGCCGTGTCTTCCACATACCTGATCCCGGTAAACGCCCTGATCTTTCGGACCGACAATTTGCAGGTTGGTGTGGTCAAGGACGGAAAGGTCGTAATTACAAACGTAACTCCGGGCCGGGATTTTGGGACGGAGGTGGAAGTTATTGCGGGCCTAAAGGCGGGAGATCAAGTAGTCGTCAACCCTCCCGACTCCCTGATTACCGGGCAGGCTGTACAAATCGTGAAAGCGACGCTGCCGGGAGATAGCCAATGAACTGTCAGGCTGTTCCGGTCCGGCGCTGCCGAGCGGCCGAGCACTCCGCGATTGCCATGCTGCTATTCGCGGCGGAAGCATTTTCAGTTGCCGGCTGCTCGGTCGGTCCCCGCTACAAACTTCCGGCGACAACTGTGCCGACGGCGTACAAGGAATCGGTAAATTGGAAAACAGCGGGACCAAACGAGCAGAATTTGGGAGGCGACTGGTGGGAGATCTTCCACGACCTACAGCTTGACGAACTCGAGCGGCAGATCAGCGTTTCGAACCAAAACCTCAAGGCGGCTGTCGCGCAATATCAGCAAGCGCGCGCAATGCTGCGTTACAGCCGCGCGGATTACTTTCCTACCGTTACAGCCGATCCTTCTGCAAACCGCGAAAGATATTCTGCCAACAGCTCCGCTTCAGGTTCGCAGTTGAAGGGGAAAACCGTCAATGACTTTGCGGTTCCCCTGAATATTTCGTATGAGACGAACGCCTGGGGGCGCGTGAGCCGCAATGTCGAGTATTACCGCGAACAGGCACAAGCGAGTGAGGCCGATCTCGCGGTTGTGAATCTGACTTTGCATACGGCACTGGCAGTCGATTATTTCGCCGCACGCACCCTTGACGCTGAGGAGAAATTGCTGCGGGACACGGTCGTCCAATATGAACAAGCCCTCCAGCTCAACGAAGATCGCTACCACGGCGGAATCGCTTCGGAGGTGGACGTCGA
Source organism: Acidobacteriaceae bacterium (assembly GCA_019237515.1). Next base: position 1,807 of record JAFAGX010000049.1, on the reverse strand, counting down.
ACAGGCCAAAACGATACTTAAAACCACACAGGCAATGGCCGTTGACGTCGGCGTCGCTCGCTCTCAATTCGAACACGCAGTTGCAGTATTGATCGGCAAGCCCCCATCTGGTTTTGCGCTACCGCCTTTACCGCTAACCGCGGATCCCCCGCAGGTTCCCGTGGGCGTGCCGTCCGAGCTACTGGAAAGACGGCCTGACATCGCCGCTGCGGAACGGCGTGTAGCTTCAGCAAACGCTCAGATTGGGCTGGCGAAACTGGCCTACTACCCGTTAATTAACCTTACTGCTGGTGGAGGTTTCGGAAGTGGCGTCATCACGACGTTGTTCCAAGGGCCAAGCGCGATTTGGTCGGTAGGAGCCTCTGCTGGGCAGACGATCTTTGATGTCGGCAGGCGACGTGCCTTATCCGACGAAGCAAAGGCGGGCTACGACTTTGCAGTCGCCAGCTATCGCGAAACCACACTCACTGCATTTCAACAAGTCGAAGACAGCCTTGCGGCGCTGAGCATCTTGGATCGAGAAGCTGGCGTCCAGGACGAAGCCGTTAAGGCGGCGCAGCAATCGCTCGCACTCTCGGTGACTCGATACGAAGGCGGCGTGACCAACTATCTCGAAGTTATTGTCGCGCAGAACGCGCTGCTGGAAAACCAAGTCGCAGCGGTAAATATTCTCGGAAGACGCATGGCGAGCGCTGTGACTCTTATCGAGGCTCTCGGAGGCGGGTGGGATAAGTCCTTGCTGGTGGCGTTGGGCAAAGAAACTTCTACAAGGAGAAAACTATGAAATTGCATCGAATCACCCTGTTCTTGGTTGGAATGGCGTTTTTTATTGTGGGCAGTGCGTCGGCACAGCAGGTGAAAACCGACTACGACCGCAGCGCCAATTTTTCTCAGTACAAGACTTATTCGTGGGAACAAGTTAAGACCAGAAATCCCCTGGATGCCGACCGCATCAAGAACGCCGTCAATGCCGCATTGGCAGCGAAAGGCTGGACGCAGGTCAATTCCGGCGGTGATGTTTCTGTCGTGGCCATGGAGATCACCCGCGATCAACAGACCTTGAATACTTTCTACGATGGGTTTGGAGGAGGTTGGGGTTGGCGGCGCTTTGGCGCTGGCGGGTTTGGCGACGCGACAACCACGACGGAAACCTACAAGGTAGGCACGGTGGTTGTGGATCTGTTCGATGCCAAGACCAAACAACTGATCTGGCGTGCCAGCGCGAGCGACACGCTTTCCAACAACTCCGACAAAAACATCAAGAGTCTGGATAAGGGTGTGAACAAGATGTTCAACCACTTCCCGCCAGATTCGCCCAAGAAGTAAAGGACTGCCGCGATGTTCCGCGAGCTTTGTGTCTGCATTTGCATGGCGCTGATTCCCGAAGCTACCCGTGCGGCCAACAAGCCGCACGTGGCAGCGGACGCTCAAACCGTAAAGATATGGACCAACGACGACCTCGACAGACTGCATCACCTTGGTCTCATTTCGATCGTTGGCCCAATTGGCCTGGCACAGTCGGCTTCCGAATTCGTACCCCAGCCAAATGAAACAACCCGGGATCCAGCCTGATACGCGGACGAGGCGTCAGGACTACGGGAGAACTCGAACAGAGACAGCTTCAACTTCGCAACTACCAGAAGGCCATTCCATTTTGGATGCGCAAAGTCTTAAGGCAATAACCGGCGGAATAAATTTGGCAAGCGATGATTTCGCGATCATCAGCCACCGCCTTCCTCGACTGCCACGCAATCCGCTCAGGAATTGCAGCAGCTTGTCGCCCCGGGTCGCCTTATATCCAGATGCA
>JAFAGX010000054.1 GCA_019237515.1 Acidobacteriaceae bacterium | reverse complement strand
GACTGGTCGTAAAAGGGGCTGATGTGAATGCCGGGCGGGAGCGATTTCTGAATCTGCGAAATTTCGTTATGCACCTCACTTGCAACCTGCACTGTATTGCTGTCGGGCTGACGATTGATGTTCAGCAACACAGCAGGTTTGCCATTTCCGGTAACGATCGTGTAAACCGGTTTGACTGCCTGGCTGACGCTGCCCAGGTCTCCAATCCGAACTGGGATCCCAACTTGTGTCGTTTTTACTACGGTCTCGCCGATCTGCTCCGGAGTTTTCACCTGGCCACTGATCAAACCGAGAACCAGCTGGTGATTCCGATCGAACAGGCCCGGAGAGTCAATCAGGTTCGTGCGCCGCATGGTGTCCAAAATGTCATTGATCGTGACATTTGCGGTGAGGAGTTTTGAAGGATCGGGGACAATGTGAAACTCCGGAATTTGGCCGCCTTGCACCAGAACGGTGGATACCCCATCGAGCCGGTTGAGCCGCGGCTTTATCTCATAAGTCGCCATTTCCCAGAGCTGTGTTTGCGGAACCGTGGATGACGTTACGCTGTATCCCATGATCGGAAAACTGGCAAAGGTCATCCGATGTGCCTCAACACTAGCGGTGGATGGCAATTCCGCTTGCACCCGCGAAATAGCTGCATTTACGTATTGCAGCGTCTGGAACATGTCGACATTCCAGCTGAAAAACAGGTCGATTTCCGCAGAACCACGGCTGGTGATCGATTGCACTCGCTGCAATCCAGGAACGCTATTCACGGTTTCTTCAAGCGGGCGCGTGATCGTGACCATCATCTGATCGATGGGCATGACGCCGTTATCGACGGCAATCAGAATGCGAGGAAAATTGGTCTCAGGGAAAACGGATATCGGGATGGTCAACGCCAGGTATCCACCAAGAACTGCAATGGTGATGATCAAGAAGATCATCGGCTTGGAGAGCCGGGAGAACCAATATGGATTTCCCGTCTCGTTCAATCGTGCTCTCCGGACTCCAGTTTGTCCGCTGAAGGTTTTTCCGCTGGCGCACTCGGCTGCTCGATTTTGATCTTCGTGTTGTCCGGCAGTCCGTAGGCGCCGGAGGCGACCACGCGATCGCCGGGTTTCAATCCCTCGGCAATTTGCACATCATCCCCCTCGCGAATGCCGACTTTCACTTCCTTCTGATGCGCCTTCCCGTCCCCCCCCGCAAGCATGACCGTGGTCTTGCCGTCTTCGGCAGTCAGCAAACTCGCCGCGGGGATAACGACAGCATCTGGAACTATTCCCGCTAACATTGACAGCCTTACGCTCGTACCGGGTTTGAGATGCTGCTTGGGGTTTTTTGCCTCTACCCATACTTCGACCGTGGTGCTATTAGGGTCCAGGGCGGGGCTGATAACGATTACCTTGCCTTCCACGCTCTTTTCATCACCGGGCGCGGTGATGCCCGCTTTGTCTCCAATTTTTAGCAGTGCGGCTTGCGGTTGAGGGATGTGAGCTTTCGCGATCACCTCAGAGATATCCATGACCGTGAGCAAAGGAACGCCAACAGTTGCCATCTCGCCGGGATAGAGCGGGCGCTCCGCGATGACACCATCAATCGGACTGCGGATTTCGGAATAGCTGAGTTGTGCCTCCGCGCCCATGTACTTTCCTTTGGCAGATTCCAGTTGTCCAGCGGCTGACCTAAGGCTGTTCTGCTTGCCCACAGCCATTAAAGCCTCAAGATGTTTTTGTGCCATGTCGTACTGGTTGCGCGCTTGCGTCAGGTCGACTCCCGATTGATCGAGTTCCTTGCGGGGAAGCGCGCCCTGCTGAAACAGTTCCTGCCGGCTGTCATAGACTTTTTGTTGAGCATCCAGAAGCTTCTTTGCAGCTTGCACATCTAGTTCGGATTTTTGGATCTCCTGCGGCAAATCTGAAGCGGTGCTGATTTCGTATGTGGCCTGCGCCTGATCATAGGAGCCCTTGCTATCGACCGCAGCAGCTGTGAGATCTTTGTTTTCGAGAACTCCGAGTAGCTGTCCTTCATGCACAACACTGCCACGATTCACATAAAACGTCTTCACTGGGGCGCTGATCTTGGGGACGATCGCCGATTGCGCCCGCGGAGACAGAACCGCCTCCGCGCTGACGATTTGCTCGATGGTTTTGCTGTCTGCGGTGACAACTCGCACCGGCACAATAGGTTCTTTCTCTCCGGACTCCTTGGAACATCCAAGGCAAACGAGGATCAGGCAGATGCCAAATGCTGTTAGCACTTGCATCGAGCAAAACTTGAAGTTCGTCATCACAAGGTCCCCGTCAGCGTCTGCAGGTTTGCCAGCGCCACACGGTAGCGTGCCTGACCGTCATTGAGCGCGTTCCGCGCCAAGTTCAATGTGTTCTGCGCGTCGACCACTTCCAGAACGATCGCTTCCCCTGCCTGATACCGCATCGTGGTCAAACGGAGGCTTTCGGCTGCGAGTTCAGCAGAGTGCTGCAGAGAATCCAACTGTTCTCGACCGATCTGTGCTTCATGGTAAAAATTTTGCAGGTTCGCCAAGAGCTGACGCTGGGCAAAAGTCAATTCGACGTGGGCCTGCTCACGGCGCAGAGTGGCCTGTTTCAGTTTGCTGCGGTTTGCACCCCAATTCCAGATCGGCAGTTGCAAAGTTGCAGTCCCGGCGTAGCCCAGGCTGTGTACCCGCACGCCGGTTATTGGATCGACCTGGTAGGTGGCGAAGTGGTTGGAATCAATTCCATAAAAGTAATCGATCGTGACCGTCGGCAGAAATCCGTTCCACGCTACCGCAACCTCTTGGTTCGCGTCTCGAAGCGCGGCCAGTGCCGAGCGCAAATCAGGATTATTGTTGGCCGCCGCTGTTTGCACCTCAGCAAATGTGGGAAGCGGCTCGGGAATCTGCAGATCATCTACTATCGCAAAATTCTGATTGAAGTCGGGAAAGACCAGCACAGCCAGTTCCAAACGGCTGCGCTCCATTTCCAGTTCAGTTTCTTTCAAGCCACGCTCTTGCTCCTGAAACTGGACTTCGGCTTTGATCACGTAAGCGCGGGCGACTTCGCCGCCAGTCTCTAGCTTCTGACTGATCGTGAAGAATCGTTGCGCTTATGACTGGGCGCGCTGCGCCGTAGCATATTTTCGCTGTGCGACAACCAATCCGTAGTAGGTCTGAACC
>JAFAGX010000376.1 GCA_019237515.1 Acidobacteriaceae bacterium | reverse complement strand
GAACGAATCGCCTGCCCCGGTGGGATCCTGCACTTCTTCAATCGGCAACGCCGGCGCGCGAAAGGGATGCCGCCCCACCCCGAATGCTCCTTCGCGGAAGAAAATCGTCGCACCATACTCCCCATGCTTGATGACGAGCGCCTGCGGACCCAGGGCCAGCACCTTCTGCGCGGCGCGCGGGAGATTGTTCTCCTTCGCGATCATCTTCGCCTCGGTGTCGTTGATCAACAACACGTTTACCAGCTTCAGCATTTCCGCGAGCTCGCGCGATGTGCCATTGATCCAGTAATTCATCGTGTCCCCACCAGTCAGCCGGACACCGTCCATCTCATGCCGGACATTGGCCTGCAGCGTGGGGTGAATGTTTGCGAGAAACAAAAACTGCGTGTCGCTATATTCCTTGGGAATCTTCGGCTGAAATTTCTCGAAGACATTGAGATCGGTGTAATCCGTTTTTGCCTCGTTCAAATTACCCGCATACGTGCCACCCCAGCGAAACGTCTTGCCCGGAGCCCGTTCGATACCGCGCGTATCGATGCCGCGCTTCTTCAACACGTCTTCATGTTCGGCAGTGAAATCGTCGCCAACCACGCCCACCACGCGCACTTGTGTGAAATAGCTCGCGGCTAGGCCGAAATAGGTTGCCGCCCCGCCCAAGACGTTCTTGCGCGTGCCCGAAGGCGAAGTGATGTCATCGAATGCAACCGAACCAACGACTAATATGCTCATGAATGTAAGTTTATTTTCCTGCGGAAAGATATTTGTCCAGGATGAGACTGAGTTTTTGCCGGGTCCCGGAAGGAATCTTGTCGCGCTCGGTCAAAATCGCGTGCGCCAACGCAGACCCGCATTTGCAGCTGCGTTCCTCCGGCATTCCGGCAATGGTTTCCTTAACGACTCTCGCTGCATTCTCGGCATTCTTTACCAGCACCGCCACGACCTGGTCGACCGTCACGGAATCGTGATGCGGATGCCAGCAGTCATAGTCGGTCACCATCGCGACGGTCACGTAACAGATCTCCGCCTCGCGCGCGAGCTTGGCTTCCTGCAGGTTGGTCATGCCAATCACGTCCATGCCCCAGCTTCGATAGATGTTCGACTCGGCCTTGGTCGAAAACTGCGGACCTTCCATGTTCAGGTAAGTACCACCCTTCTTGCCAACCACACCCGCCTTCTCACACGCGCCTTCCACGACCGAAGCCATCTGCGGACACACCGGGTCCGCGAAGCCAATATGCGCGACCAGCCCATTGCCGAAAAACGTGTCGATCCGGTGCCGCGTCCGGTCGAAGAATTGATCCGGGATCACAAACTCCAGCGGCTTGTGCTCTTCTTTCAACGACCCCACTGCAGACACTGAAACGATTCTCTCGACGCCAAGCTGCTTGAATCCGTAAATGTTGGCGCGAAAATTCAACTCGCTCGGCAAAATGCGATGTCCGCGCGCATGCCGCGCCAGAAAAGCAACCTTGCGTCCCTCAAGCGTCCCCAGTACGTACGCATCCGACGGATCCCCGAACGGAGTCCCCTGCTTCACCTCGCGCACATCGGTGAGCCCGGGCATCGAATACAGCCCGCTTCCCCCGATGATTCCGATCTCTGCCTGCGGCAAAGTTCCTGTTGATCTTTCTTTACCTGGCGTTGCCAAACGGACGATTATACAGAACGATTTCTGGCAAACTAGCTACATGCGAGAACCACGAGTCTTTATCGCCGTCATGCTCGCTTGGTTCTTCGGCTGGGGCTTCCTGCTTTTGAAATTTCCGCGGCAGTGCCATCGCCTTTTGTCGTTTGGTAGGGAGCCTTCGCTAAAGAACCTCAAGCTTGCCAAGATAGTCGGTTGGATGGGCTTGTTCTTTGGCGCAGTGCTTGTCCTCGAACTCGTGTTCGGCCTCATAAGGGCCAGGTAGAACTACCCGCTAGATGGCCCCTACGGGTTAGCACCTCGCAAACTCGGCTCGCCCGATTACAATCGACGCCATGAGGCTCGTGGCCTACACCGTTTTTCTCGCGCTCTTCTCCCATGCCCTTTTTGCCCAATCGGTGCCAAAACCTGTCACCGTCCCCATCAC
>JAFAGX010000251.1 GCA_019237515.1 Acidobacteriaceae bacterium | reverse complement strand
CCAGGCCTTCGAGTGTGCCGATCCAGAGAGTGCCATCGCGTGCAGCAAGCAGACTTCGTATGTTGGTACTCGGTAGCTGCTGTCCCTGCGGCGGACTCCACGAAACAAACTGAACACCGTCAAAGCGAACCAGACCGAATTCGGTGCCCAGCCACAGATACCCGTCGGGACTCTGCGCGATTGTTCGAACGCCCGCCTTCAGCGAACCATCCTGTGCGGTCCAGGCAGTGTGAGCATACTGACTGATGTCGAGCGAGGGATCGAGCGCCTGAACCGGTGCTCTGAAACATAAGATGGTGCCGATTATGATGAGCGGCAGAGCAGGTTTCATTTGGACCTTGCGCGACGGCAACTGCTGCGGTTCCAAGATAGAGCAGGAACCTATCTCATGCTTTCGCTTTCCCGACAAACCTCTGGGCGAACCAAGAACGGCTGCGATCTGCGTAGGCAGTCCTGGCAGGAATGCGCAGTTCTACTTCAGTTCCTGAATCGACTTCGCTCCAAACGCTGAGCTTACCTCCAATCAGTTTTGCGCGTTCCGGCATACCGCGCAAGCCATAGTGTCCTTCGCTGCCCTGGGTTGCAAGAACAGCGGGATCCATTCCCTTTCCGTCGTCGCGCACACGTAACCGGAACTGCTCATCGCCATAACGGATTTCAACTTCAATCTGTTGCGCTTGAGCATGCCGGAAGGCATTCCGCAACGCTTCAGCTGCGATCTTGTAGGTTTCGTCACGAAGGATCGGATGTAGATTCCGACTCGCGCCCTCTACGGCGACACGGAATACCGGGCGCTGGTTGCTTGAGTAAGTTACGAGGTCATCTCCGAGCGTGCTTATTGCGAGTGCGAGATCATTGCTTTGAATTGTGGAATCCCGCAATCCCTGCACGGCATCGCGGCCTTCGGTGATTGCGCCAGAAGCAGCCTCAATTGCGCTTTCCAGCTTATCTTTGGCCTCCAGCGGGCGCTCGGGCAATAACTGAAAAACAGTTTGGAAGCGTAGCAGCAACCCGTGGAAGCTCTGGAGTAAAGTGTCGTGCAACTCCCGCGCAATTCGTGTACGCTCGCCGACGCGCGCATCCAGTGTCATCTCGAATTGATTTTGCAATTGCCGGACGCGCAACTGGTAGGCCGTCCAAACCAGTGCCAGAACGATTGCCGCGCAAAGAAACCGAAACCAATTTTTCTGATAATAGGCTGGCGTGACGGTGAAGTCCTGTAAGGCAGCGCTCTCACTCCAGACGCCATCGCTATTGCTTGCGACTACGCGAAAGGAATATTTCCCCGGAGGCAAATCGGTGTAGAACGCCTGGCGGCGCGTGCCGGCATCATGCCAATCGTGGTCATAGCCCTCGATCCGATACCGGAATTTCACCTTTTGTGGAATCAGGTAACTGGGCGAAGTGTAATCAATCTGCAAGTCACGTGGGTGCGGCGCAAGTTTAAGATTGGCGGTTGGGACAAACTCTTTGTGGTCTACGATCACCGATTGGATGTAAGTGTCGGCCGGCAAAGCTTTCTGCGAGAGTCTGGATGGGTCGATCATTTGCACTAAGAATCCGGTAGCAAACCACACCCGGCCATCGCGCAAGAGCGCGGCTGAATTGAAGGAAGACTCGTTTGGCAGAGCTCCATCGAGCATGTCATACAAATGGTTCTGGACGGTCGTATCTGGGTCGGCCCACCATCGCTGCAGCTCGGCCTCGGGCAGTTCTACAATTCCGCATTGGGTATGAAGCCACCAGTGTTTCGTTTTGTCTTTGATAAACGAAATGATCGAATCGCAGGGCAGCCCATTTCGTTTAGTCATCAGCTGTACCTTGCCGTCCCGCAAGCCGACAAGCCCGTCATCCGAGGTGGCTAGAACCGATCCGTCTGCGTTGACGATGATCTGGTGGCTGACGGGAGAGCCTTTTGTGTGCAGCGAGAACTTCTGCAAAGCTCCTTCGTGAAGCTTGACGAGGTCTCCGCTTAGAGTGCCTATCCAAATCCCACCGTCTGGATCTGGCGCGAGCGTGTGGCCCGCAGGGACTTGCGACGAAGTGAATGCTTCCGCTACGCGGAAATCACGGATGCGCACCAGCTTTCGCATTGCGCCTGCACACTCTGCCCAAATATTCCCGTCGATGTCCTCCGTGATGCCGACCACCAGTCCAAGCGGCTGATGATTCGGTTCGGGCACCCTCCGGAAATGCCCATCCTTGAATAAATACAGTCCGTCATCCACTCCGACCCACATATTCCCGGCGTGGTCTTCCAACATCGAGGCAACCTGATGCCCGGGAAGGCCACTGCCGCTGCGAATAGAAGAAACAATTCCATTGCTAAGGTGGTCGAGCGAGCCAGAGTTTGCGATCCAGAGGCTGCCATCCCGGGTGGCGAGCACGCCTGCTGCTGCATCGTTTGCCAAGCCTTCCAGCGTCGAGAACGTGACAATACGCGGATCGCGAAAACTATCCACTCCGTTCATGGTCGCAGCCCACACGATTCCCTCTCTGTCTTCAAAGAGAACGGTTGCGGTATCGCTGGACAAACCTTCCTTCCGTCCGTAGTGCTCGACCACATCGCCGCGAATACGAAAAATGCCCTTGCCTATGGTAGCGACCCAAAGATTGCCGTCACGATCAACAATCATGTCGTAGACGGCTACTTTGCTTCCGTCAAAGTCAGGGGTCACGAATGGCCGAAAGACGCCATCCCTGAATTGTCCAAGTCCAAGCCCTGGTCCTGCCGCAGCGATTCCCACCCAAAGCGATCCATCGGCGCCGAAGCGAAGGCTGTCAATCCCCACGTCACCTGCATTGGATTTCAGTCCTTGAATTGGATAGACCTGAGAGATGCCGGCGCGCCAGTGAACGAGGGCCGTCTGTCCTCCAACCCAAAAACCTCCTTTTCCGTCCGCCAGCAGCGCGTCAGCCGGAGAGATCGGCATTCCATCAGACTTTCCGAAACACTTCACAGTTCGGTCAGTGACATGGCAAAGCGGCGCGTCAGCAACCCGGTTTGAGGCTCGTGCTACCCACAACGATCCGTCGGGATCTCGGCTGATGCCGGCACGGCCACCGACGCCTTCCAAATCAAGATGCGCAATCACCGTCCCATCTTTGATATGAGCGGCCTCGTGGTCTCCTATCGCCCACAGCCCGCCTGTTTCGTCGGCGAAGACGTTACCTATGTGCATCGTAGTGATGTCACTATTCAGAAACCTGGGCAGAAACTGAACACCGTCGAATCGGTATACGCCTTGCGGAATCGCTGAAAACCAGAGAAAACCATCGGAGGTTTGTGTAATCGAAAACATGGCCGCCGGTGCAGAGCCGTCTTGCATTCGCCAGGACGTGTGCAAATACTGAGTGATATGTTTGTTTGGATCGAGGGCGTGAAGCGGGTATGCGAATAGCAAGATGCAGCTTAGGCAGCAGGCCAGCGCAGCCGTTTTCCTCGTGTAGCAACGGTTAGAGCGAAGCAGAAGTGATCGGCGCAGAGCCATTTCTGACCTTTGCAGTGATAACGTCCGATATTATGCCTGGTTCAGGTACTACGCGAAGCGTCTTTTACATCAAGAACGAACAACAGTCAGTGACCCCGCTCACCGTGGCAGGAGACAGAACCGTCCATCACGGCCGTGCTAAGAAGACGCTCCGCCATTCGTTGTCCAAACGGTTTAGTGGCACGCCGCATTGTCTTGGAAAGTACCTGCGGCGAACATCTGCGCCAGAAATTGACCGCACTCCACAATCTTCTGGGCTTCTGCATCTTCGTTCAGCGGGTCCTCGGACATGGTCAGGTTCACCGCGCTCATCGAACTCCGCGCTTTAACAAATGCATCCGACCACCCCTGAATGTTGTTGAACTCGTTCTTTAGCAACTCGAGCCCATGATAATCTGATTCGGTCGATGCTGCTGTTGAAGCGAATGCGACACTATCGGCCGCCCGGCCCTGGTACGCCCCGATAGTATTTCCCGCTGTGGTCTTTTCCACGGGATAGCCGTTGCGGACGATGACCTGGAGAATTCCACCCCACTCCCGGATTGAGGCCATCGCTTCAATGGCAGCCCTGGTGAAAGGGCGGGAGAAACCGGTTTTGTCCGACTCATCAAGAGTGGCCTGTGAACTGTCGCACCGTGGCAGCGTCAGGATCACTCTGCCATTTTCGAAATTGAGCGTTCCATCTGTGAGTCGCGCCAAGTCCTGCACGTCCACGAGCGCACGCCCCTGTAATCGAATAACATTTGCCTGACCAGGGCAGCCTTGGATTGACAACCGTTCAGTCTGGGTCTGTGCCGATGCCATCAGCACCCAGATCACCAGTACGACGGCAATAAATGACGTGCGCTTCGAGTAACTCGATCGAAAACCGCTGTCGAACATTGCAGCTGTCATTGCTCTTGACTCGGCTCGTCGCGCTCTTTCGCCTGGTCGAGTTTCGCATTAGTCAGTGGAGGAAGCGAGGATTCCACTTGCATATCCACTAGCAAGTCGATACGGCGATCCAACTGAAAGAACTTTGTGACGATAAGCGCGGGAAGCACTTTGTTGAACTTCCTGTAATAGCCCTTCTTCAAGGCTGCCAAGCGAGCGTCGTACTCGAACATGCGTTCCGCCATGTCTTTTGCCTCGGCATCAGAGACATTCGGGTACTTTTCGCTGTACTCCTTAATGACACTGACGCGGGCATCGCCCAGGGTAGATCTCTCGCGCTCGTATTGGCGATAGATGGGCCAAAATGCCGCAGCTTCCTGATCATTGAACTGCATAGCTGCGCTGATAATCGTGGTTTTATCCGCCTCCATATTATGGCGGGCGACTTCAATGGCCGAGTCGATATTGGGCAGTCGCTCGCCGTCCTGAGCGCAGCAGATACCGGACAGTGCGAAGCTTGCGAACAGAATCGTGAGCGGTACGAGTTTGCGTTTCAATCGTCTCATCTTTCAAAAGCCTCCTGGAGAAGCGAAAAGCTTCCACCAGACTAGATAGGCATGCCGACTGCCGAACTCGTTGCACAGCTAAGCCCCTGATATTGCGAAGATCTTGCAGGCCCCCTGGAATTCTGTGACGCCCGTGCTCAGCCCACCCATCGGCACGGCGACCTCATCTGGTCATCGGAGAGAAAGGTCGGCATCGACCCGAGTGCTCATGACTTCTTCTCATCCGTCGCACGCAGCCCCGATGTGGTTTGGATACGGATGCGAAAGAAGAGTGGGTCGATTGCCTTATCGCCTACTCTCACTTGTCGTTCCCCCAGAGCATTCAGCCACCATTGATAGCGTTTTGCCAGCAACGAAGTGGCATGCTGACGTTCGGCCGCGTGTTTCGGCTCAGCCAGTTCCTCTGCCTCACCCTCCGCAATGACACTGATCCACTCGCTCGGATTCTGGATCTCATCCGCCTGGATACATACTTTGGGATTCGCGCGCATCCACTTCACCTTTTGGCCAAAGGTTGAGAAGACGTAGATGTAGCCCTTTTCGTACGCGAAATAAATTGGAACTACATACGGCTGGTTCTCAAACGAGCAGGCCAACCGGCCCACGGAAACGTTGCCGAGAAATGCGTAACATTCCTCTGGCTTAATTTCATCGATTTGCATGTTCATTCTCCTCTGACTGTTCAGTGGCGCCGAAACGACGGATGGGCAGCAGTTTGCGAGTTTGCTAGGCGGCCGCGTTTGATGCCTATCGCTTTTCAACCTTTCGTCACTTCGTTGACGCGACCTCCTCGCTAATGGCTCAACGAGGACAGGCCTTAGACCTGCCAGCCTCCGCCAAGGTTCCTGTAGATATCGACGAGTCCCAGGAGTTCGTGCAATTGCGCCTGAGCTAAACCCAGTTCAGCATTGAAAGCATTGGTTTCGTTGGTCAGAACCTCGAGATAGCTGGTGGCGCCGCCGCGGTAGCGCAGTTCGGAAAGTTGCGCCGCACCTTGCGCCGCAGATACCAACTCTTCCTGGTGCATCCGGAACTCACGATCTTTTTGGTATTCCACCAGAGAATCCGAAACTCCACGAAAAGCCTGCTGAATGGTGCGTTGGTAATTGAGCAACATCTCTTCCTTGCGAGCCTCGGAGAGTCTTACCCCTGACTTAATTCTTCCGCCTGCAAAAACAGGTTGCGTGGCGATGCCACCGAAATTCCAGAAACCAGCGGGACCGGTAAACAGGCTTGTCAATGCCGAGCTAAGGAAACCGGCAGTCGCTGTCAACGAAATGTTCGGGAAGTAAGCAGCTCGGGCAACTCCGATTTGAGCATTCGCAGCAATCAACTCTGCTTCAGCGGCTCGGATATCGGGCCTTCTCTCCAACAAGCTCGACGGAATGCCTGACGGAACCTCCGGCGCATGTGGTTGCTCGGTGAGTTTCATTCCGCGCGCGATGGGGCCAGGGTTGTTCCCCAGCAACGTGCTGATAAAATTTTCCTCTTGCTGAATCTGTCGCTCGAGGTCGGGGATTTCTTCCGCAGCCGTGGCGACCAACTGTTCTGCCTGGCGGACGTCGAGCATCGTGCCCGCCCCACCGTTCGAAAGGGTTTGGGTGAGCTGCAGCGATTCCTGGCGTGAAGCCAGCGTACGCCGGGAGATTTCGAGTTGAAGGTCCAATGCGCGAAGCTGAAAATAAGCAGCCGCAACATCGCTCACTAAGCTGTTGACCACAGCCCGGCGAGCCCATTCTGTTGCCAGGAGATTCGCCCGTGCTGCTTCTGTAGCGCGGCGGTACTTGCCCCAGAAATCGAGGTCCCATGCGAAAGAGGAGCTGACTGCGTTGAAGTTCGTTTCGTTCTCGGGAACGACCTTATTCCTCGGGAAACGATCATTCAGAGCGGCTGCCCCGACCCCGAGGGTTGGCAACTGATCGGCCCTCGTGATGCCTAACTGCGCACGTGCTTCCATGATTCTCGCCGCGGCGATGCGCACGTCATAATTCTGTTTCAGGGCAGTGCGGATGAGCTCCTGCAGTTGCTGGTCCTGAAATACTTCCCACCATTTCTGGTCGCCTAACGATTGCTCAGCGGGCTGCGCCGCTTGCGACGAGGGAGCCTGAGGTTGCGTCGCGTTCTGCTCCGCAGCCCCGCGGTAGGTGACGGGGACGTTGACCTTTGGCCGCTTGTAATTAGGCCCCACGGTGCACCCACAGGTGACGAGAGTGAGGAATAGGAAAGGAATTGCCTTTTTCACGTTAATCAGCCTCCATCGGGTGCGGTTCGGGAAGGTTTACGGTTGTTTGCACGTCGGCTTTTTTGGTGCCTGCAAAGCGTTCAACGAGTACGTAGAGCGCCGGAATGATGAAGATGGCCAAGCCCGTCGCGGCCAACATTCCGCCGATCACTGCCGTGCCCATGATTTGCCGGCCCACGGAACCTGCGCCGGTCGCGATAAACAAGGGCACGCAACCCAGAATGAATGCGAACGAAGTCATCAGGATTGGCCGGAGCCTCAGCTTTGCGCCTTCCAACGCGGCATCCACGAGTGGCTTGCCGTGCTCGTATTCTTCCTTCGCGAATTCCACGATCAGAATGGCGTTTTTAGCTGCCAAACCGATCAACATCACCAATCCGATCTGCGAGTAGACGTCGTTGTCGATCTGCACCATGAAGGCGGGGAAGATCATGCCCATCACCGTACGGCGCAGCCACAACAGTCCGAAAGCGCCGAACACCGCAACCGGCGTACTCAGCAATACTCCAAACGGCAGTGACCAGCTTTCATACAATGCCGCCAGAATCAGGAAGACGAACACAAACGACATTGCGAACACAACCCAGGATGGAATGCCTTCGCGTGCTTTCTGTTCTTGCCGGGACATGCCCATGTAATCGAAACCCATTTCAGAGGGCATCGTCTGGTGGAAGACATCTTCCAAGGCAGCAGTTGCTTGGTCCGAACTGTAACCCGGCGCGGCGCTGCCGATGATTTGGGCGGATGAATACTCATTGAAGCGCATCTTGAACTCCGGGCCGTACCGCGACTCGAAGCGTGTCAGCGCCGACAGCGGCACCATCTCATCCTTGTTATTACGCACGTAGAACTGACCCACATTGTCCAGACTTGATCGGTAGGGCGCCTCGGCCTCCACCCGGACTTGCCAGGCGCGGCCAAAGTCGTTGAAGTAGTTGACGAAGAGTCCACCCATGAAGGTCTGAAGAGTGTCGTAAACATCGCTGAGCTTCACACCCTGCTTCAGCGCCTTCTCCTTGTCCACGTATACGAACTTTTGCGGCGTGCTGGGAATGTAGGTGGTCGTCACCATTCCAATTTCGGGCCGTTTGCGAGCGGCTTCCAGGAACTTGTTAAGATTGTTGACCAGGAATTCGGGATCTTTTCCGGCGCGGTCCTCCAGCACAAACTGGAACCCACCCGACGTCCCGACACCCGCAATTGCCGGGGGAGAGAATGCAAAGACGGTTCCTTGCGGAAGAGTAATGAGCTTCAGGTTCAACTTCGCCTTGATCACCTGATACTCCTGCTCAATCGTCTTGCGGTCTTCCCACGGCTGCAGTGTCACCCAGAAGAACGCGTTGTAGCTGGTGCGGGTCAGGCTGAGAAGGCTGAACCCCATGACCGTACTGCAGTACTTGACTCCGGGGTTGGATTTCAGAATCGCTTCCACTTGGCGGGCTGCGTCGGACGTGCTCTCGAGCGAAGATGCTTCGGGCAGCTGCATTTGGATATACATGTAGCCCTGATCTTCATCAGGCAGGAATCCGGAGGGCAGCACCTTGCCAAAGAAGAGGCCGGCCACCGCGAAAACCGTGAGTAGTACCACGGCAACTGCGCTCTTTCGAATCAACGCGCCGCACGAGCGCGTATAGAAGTTCGTGCCGCTTGCAAATGCACGATTGAACCCGCCGAATAATTTGGCAATCGGTCCATGACTTTCTTTCTTGGGCCGCAGCAGCAAACCGCCCAGCGCCGGGCTCAAGGTCAAAGCGTTGAATGCCGAAACAATCACCGAGATGGCGATGGTCAAGGCAAATTGTTGGTAGAGCCGCCCGGTGATGCCGGGGATGAATACGGTTGGCACGAACACTGCCGAGAGGACCAGCGCGATTCCAACCACTGGACCGGTTAACTCTTCCATCGCTTTGCGAGCCGCTTCCTTTGGAGGCAGGCCCTCTTCGATGTGGCGTTGAATACCCTCCACCACGACGATGGCATCGTCCACCACGAGCCCGATCGCCAGCACCAGTCCGAACAGCGAAAGAGTATTGACGGAGAAACCGAAGAGCGGGAACACGATGAAAGTTCCTACCAGCGACACCGGCACCGCCAGCATGGGAATCATGGTGGCGCGCCAGTCTTGCAGGAACACGTACACGACAATGATCACAAGTATGAAGGCGATCACGAGGGTCTCGACGATCTCGTGCATGCCCGCCCGTACTGCGTCCGTCGTATCAAGCGTTACCGCATAATCTACGTCCGCCGGGAAGCTCTCTTTCATCTTGGCCATCAGCTTCCGGACGCCCTGCGCAGCTTCCACAGCATTGGAACCGGGCAATTGATAGATACCCACAATTGCAGAAGGCTGGCCGTTGAGTCGGGTTAGCCAGGTATAGTCCTGCGAACCCAATTCGACTCGGGCCACGTCCTTCACCCGTACCACGCCACCATCGGCGTTTTCGCGAACCACGATGTCGCCAAACTCCTCTGGTGTCCTAAGCCTGCCTTGCGCACGCACCGCATATGTGAACTTCTGGCCTGCGGCGGCTGGTTCACCTCCGACCTGGCCTGCCGGATTCACGGTGTTCTGCGTCTGGACTGCATTTGCAATCTCACTTACCGTAATACCCAATTTCGCCAGTTGATCCGTCTTCACCCACAGACGCATGGCGTACTCGCCGATACCGTAGATTTGAACCTGTCCTACACCATAAGAGCGGGCAATCGGGTCCTTTAGATTGATGTAGCCGTAGTTGGAGAGAAATTTCGCATCATGAGTTCCTTTTGGAGAGTACAGAGCGACCAGCATCATGGGAGAGGTCAACGACTTCTTCACGTCAATGCCGAGCTCGTTGACTTCCGGAGGAAGCTGGCCATTTGCCAACTGCTGACGTGACTGTGCCAGGATGAGGTCCATATTTGGATCGGTGCTCAGATCGAAATCGACCATCAGAGTCGTACTGGAGTTGTTGGTCGAGTTGAGGGAGTACATGTAGTCCATCTTGTCCACGCCGTTGATCTGCTGCTCAATCGGCGTGGCTACGGCCTTCTCCATGCTCTCGGCGTCAGCACCCGGATAAATCGCTTGTAGTCGTATCTCGGGTGGCGCGATATCCGGGAACTGAGCGACTGGCAGGCTGATGATGGTTATCGCGCCAACGATCACCATAAGAACCGAGATAACGATGGCGACGATCGGGCGGTTAATGAAAAATTTAGACATGACTCAGCGTGCCTCCGCCTGAATTTGTGTTGACTTGGGGACTACGGTCGTTCCTTCCTTTACCTTCTCCACACCTTCTACAATGACTTGGTCACCCGCATTCAAACCGTCGTCGATGACCCACATGGTTCCAACCTTTTCGCTCGCCTTAACTGAGCGAATCACGGCTTTGTTGCCGGAACCTAGAAGCGCGAGTTGATAGCCGCCCTGAAGTTCTTTGACCGCGCTCTGCGGCACCAGCAGAGCGTTTTTCTTGTAGCTGGTCTGGATCCGCACCCGCCCGTATTGTCCGGGACGGAGAATGTTGCCGGGGTTGGGAAATGCTGCGACCAAACGAATCGTGCCCGTCGCGGTGTCTACCTGCCGATCGGTCAGCAAAATCTTTCCCTTGTGGGGATACACGGTGCCGTCCGCCAGGATGAGTTCCGGTGAGCTGTCGAACAAATCGATCGGTTGACCAGTGGTACTGACATTCTTAGCGCGCAGATACTCCTGTTCGCTGACCGGGAAATACACTTTGATCGGATCCACCTGAGAAACCGAAGTCAGGTGCGAGGGAGGGCCGACCAGATTGCCCATCTGGACTTCGCAGATTCCCGCGACGCCATCGACGAGCGAAGTGACTTTTGTCCAGCCAAGATCAAGCTGTGCCCGTTCTACTGCGGCCTTGCCTGACTCAACCGCAGCTTGAGCGGCAAATTTGGCCTGAATCTCGTTATCCAGTTTCTCTTTGGGGACAGCCTTCTGCGCGACCAAGGGCGTGTCACGTTCAACATCAATCGTGCTCTTGGCCAGCATCGCTTCTGCTTCGGCAAGCTCTCCCTTGGCACGGTCGAGTGTTGCCTGGAACGGGCGCGGGTCAATCTCGAATAAGACCTGGCCTTTGCTGACCACCGAGCCTTCTTTATAGTTCTGCTTTATGAGGTAGCCAGAAACTTGTGGACGGATTTCGGCATTGACGTATCCGTCTAGCGTCGCGACCCATTCGTTGTGCACGGGCACGTCTTGCTGAATGGGAGGAGCAACGAGCACGTCGGTATCGGGCAGCTTAATCGCAGCGTTGCCACGTCCGCATCCAGTCAGGCCGAAACTGAGGGGAATGGATAAGACGATCATCCCGTACTGACCCCATTTGCTGGACCGTGATCGGTCAGACTGCCGCATCGGCCTCGGCAGTGAAGTCCTTTTATCATTGAAGAATTTGTGAATAGTCCTGGAGATATCGTTAACCATTGACATGCGAATTGCTCCTCTTATAGCTACGGTTCCACATAACTGAGTGTTGAACTTGGCTTCCAAAGTTGTTGCCGTCAGCACAAAATTCTGGCTTTCGCCCACAAGCATTGGTCATTCGTGAAAGGAAGAATGCAGTTGCCCTGCCAACTTGTGGCTATCGCAAGTTGTTGAGCCCGAGAGGTAAGGTTTGAGAGGTTCTGTGGCTGACCATGTCCGGTCAAATAACATTGCCCGAATGCGGGCAGGCCAACTAGTGTTTCGCTATCCAAAAAATCCGCAGATTCTGGACTCTGATGTTCTGCAGTCGCGATCGACGGGCAATCAACGTTAAATGGAATTTGCCGCGCGCTTATCCAAGAAATGTTCCTGGGAGATTAGCAGGATAGAAATGTGCCGGACTCTCGCTGCGGTCAAGTGCCGTAATGCGGGCAGTTGGCTTTGGCCTGATTCATTTCTCTTTTATGTGCGGCGTTGAGGCGAAGCCGGCAGACTGTCTGTTATCAAGTACATCAAGCGTAAGCATTCGTTTCCGGGGGAGTCGTGAGAAAGCAGAACGTCCGCCAGTTCTTTGGTAGCGCGCTTGCTGCATACGACCTCGCAACATGATCGCCTCTTTACATCTGACGTATGCGGCAGTGCTCCTTGCGGTCTTCGCTGAGCAACTCTGCCTTCCCATCCCGTCAGTCATCTTTTTGATGGCGGCAGGTGCTCTTTCATCGCACGGGGACATGCGAATCAGCATCATCGTTTTTCTGGGTATTACAGGTTGTTTGCTAGCAGACGGGCTGTGGTTCTGGTGCGGGCGGCGATGGGGTCCTCGGGTTATCCGGCTACTTTGCCGCTTTACCGCGGACCCGCGAACATGCTCACAGAATGCGGCTGAAAAGTTTCGCCGCTACGGTCTTCCGGTATTGTGCGTCGCCAAGTTTCTTCCCGGACTAAATTTGGTAATGCCACCGCTTGTGGGCGCCGAAGGAGTGTCGCCCGCCGGGTTCCTCGCGCTCGATACCTTAGGTGCATTCCTCTGGTCAGGTTTTTACGCCGGACTGGGCTATACGTTCGCCAACCAACTGGATGTTGCAATCGGCTGGGTCCAACATTTTGGAATCGTTCTCGGTACTACCGTAGGACTTTCGATCATCCTCTATGCCGGATGGCGCGGATTTCTTCTGCTGCGAATGATCCGGCGACTGCAGCTGCGCCGCATTACTCCACGCATGCTCGCTCGCAAACTGCAATCCGGCAAGAAGGTCGCAGTGCTCGATTTACTGGACTTCGAAGCAACCGAGAGTGTAAGCGCGCAGGCTATACCCGGAGCTCTCAGGGTCGAACCTTCCCGCTTGCGGAACACTCCACATCTCACAGTCCCCAATGACGTCGACATCGTTCTGTATTCTTCCACGGGAGGCGACACGGTAGCCGCGCGAGCGGCCATGAGGTTAAAGCGAATCGGTGTTGATAACGTTTGGGTGCTGGAAGGTGGGCTCAGGGCGTGGCGTGCGCAAGGCTTTCCTCTTTCCAATTCTCCAGAAGTGCCTGAGGTTGCTGCAGCCCGTGTGGGAGTTGACTTGAGAACCGCCTAACTAGTTTGAAGTGAAAATTCATTGACAAGTTTCCGAAACATCTCTCATCTCATACCTCCAAAATTCTATGCCCTTTCGAGGGCACTTGCCTCGATCTGGGCAATCCGCCAAATAGTCACTCGCGAATAGGTCGCCCTACAAACATAGACTTGCGGCTAATCCGCTTTGGCGATGCGGATGCACAGTCAAACGCGTGATGAACAACCTGGGCAAATTGTCTAAGCCGTATCGGATCGATGACGGCAAGAACTTCCGTCTGCGCGACTTTGATCCTGCGTATACGGGCCAAATGAACTCGAAAGAACAGGCCGCCCCTCCGAGCTGCAACGGGGAGTTGAGCAGTTGAGCGATTTGCAGGACAAGCTCTATGCACAGCACCAGTGGGCAGTGCTTTTGATCTTTCAGGCGATGGACGCAGCCGGCAAAGACGGCACTATTAAGCACGTCATGTCGGGAGTAAACCCTGCTGGTTGCGAAGTTTATTCATTCAAGGCTCCATCCGGAATCGAGACGAACCACGATTACTTATGGCGGACCACCCTGCGCTTGCCTGAGTCCGGCCGCATCGGCATCTTTAACCGCTCCTATTATGAAGAGGTATTGGTGGTACGGGTGCATAAATCGCTGTTGCAACAGCGACAGATCCCGTCATCGCTTTTACGAAACGGTATATGGAAACAGCGCTTCGAAGACATTCGCGGTTTTGAGCAGTATCTAAGTCACAACGGAATCGTGATCCGCAAATTCTTTTTGAATGTCTCGCAGGCTGAGCAGGCCCGGCGGTTTCAGGCTCGCCTGGACGAGCCAGAGAAGCATTGGAAATTTTCTACTTCTGACATCAAGGAACGCGAATATTGGGACGACTACATGGTGGCCTACGAGGACATGATCCGGCATACCGCGACTCCATATGCGCCCTGGTACGTTGTTCCTGCGGATCACAAATGGTTTACGCGCATGGTGGTCGCGGCGGCAATCGTCGACGCACTGGAAGGATTGGACTTGTGCTATCCGAAGGTGGATTCGCAAAAAAGGAAACAGCTCAAAGAAGCGCGCCGGCTCCTGCACAACGGGGGATCGTGATCATGCTCGAACACTATTCTCAATTGCTGCCGCCGACCGGAGCCGTGAAAATCCTCATTGTGCTCGTTCTGTCATTCTTAATTGGACTCGAGCGCGAGGAGCACAAGGGCCAAGGCGACTATCCTTCGGTGGCGTGCGGACATTTCCGCTCATAGGACTCGTCGGATACGCAGTGGCTCTGCTACCCAAAGATCAACTGCTGCCGCTCTCGATCGGTTTTGCCGTGATAGGCGCATTTTTACTAATGTCATACTGGCACAAACTCACCACCGCCTAAGCGCTCGCTGAAACACCCGGGTTACAACCGAGATCTCTGGCTTTGACCACACATGTGCTCGGAGCGGTGGTCTACCAAGGGTATTACTAGATTGCTGCAACCATTGCGGTCGTCAGCTTGTTTTTGTTGGAACTCAAGGGCGTGCTGGAGGGATTGTCAAAACGACTTGCGCCACAGGAAATCCTGACGTTTACCAAGTTCCTGGCTCTTACGGCCGTGATCCTGCCGACGCTGCCCAACGTGCGTTTCACACCGTTTGGGCTCAACCCATTTAAGACGTGGTTGTTGGTTGTAGCCGTATTATGTAACTTTTCTAAAATGCCTGAATCCTATTGCTGGCCAGACAGCATGTGATCAGAGGTCCTGTGATGAGTTCGCCAATTGCCCTGAAAAAGTTCAAGAGCATCAACCGTCGGGAGCTTCTAAAACTGACGCCGGTACTTGCGCTGGGCGCATTCGCGGTCCCAAAGCTGCAGACACCTCTCCTGAAGGCGGGCCTGAACTTCAGCGACTGGGCATCGGCCAGACTTTTACGTCCGGGGCATCTGGCCCCCACATTTTCCGACAACGAAGTTGCGCCATTCAGCAAATTTCCGGTCAACGACTACGATGTGGACGATCCAGGTGTTGACCTGGAACATTGGACTCTGGCCGTTTCCGGTTCCGTGCAAAAGCCGGGTGCATACGCCCTCGCGCAGATCCAATCGCTCCCGAAGGTCGTTCAGAACACTCGGCATGTCTGCGTCGAGGGATGGGATGTGGTTGGCCGTTTTGGCGGGGCGCGCCTGTCTGACTTCTTGAACATGATTGGCGCCGATTCCTCCGCACGCTTTCTCAGCGTCGAGTGCGCCGACGACTATTACGAGTCGCTGGATATGCCGACCGCGATGCATCCTCAGACCTTGCTCTGTTGGGAGATGTACGATCAACCGCTCACTCGCGAGCACGGAGCGCCTCTGCGTCTTCAGGTGCCAACCAAGATTGGCTACAAGCAAGCCAAATATTTGACAACTCTCAAAGTCAGCCATGTGCTTGATCGGGTTGGGTACTGGGAAGACCAGGGCTACTCTTCATTTTATGGTTTATGACCGCGGATGGAGCTGAGATGGCAACTCGCGCAGTTGCAGTGAATGACGTAAAGACGGGCGAGGTGATCGAGGCGGTATACGAGCACCCCTTTGTAGTGCGGATTTGTCATTGGCTTAATACGGTCTCATTGTTTGTGATGGCAGGAAGCGGGCTACAAATCTTCCGGGCTTTCCCGAGTTTTGGAGCCAAAATTCCGGAGAAAGATTTGCTGCACTGGCCAAAGGCTTTTGCTCTCGGTGGCTGGCTTGGCGGAGCCTTGCAATGGCATTTGACGTTCATGTGGATTTACATGGTTACGGGGCTGGTCTACGTCTGCTACCAAATATTCAGTGGTAACTATAGGCAGATCCTGTTTGTTCGCCGTGATATCCCCGGCCTGTGGCCAATGATTCGCCATTACTTTCTCTTCGGTCCAAAGCCGCCGGCGCGAGAAGCGTATAACGCTCTACAAAAGCAGGCCTACACAGCCGCAATTGTGTTGGGAGCGCTATCAGTGCTGACCGGATTCGCCATCTGGAAACCGGTACAGTTTTCGTGGCTGGCGTGGTTGATGGGTGGCTTTCATTGGGCGCGGCTGTGGCACTTCGTGATCATGTGGGCATTGCTGGTTTTCGTGTTTGGACATCTGGTGATGATCGCTTTGCACGGATGGAACAACTTTGTATCCATGCTCACCGGGTGGAAGAAAGATCCGGAGTACCGATTGGAGTAACGGACTGTTGGCGGCTCAGCGAGCTTAGAGTGAGGAACGATGCCGGAAAAACGGGCCTTGCTGGAATCTCCAGCGGAACAATTGAACGAGGGAGTGCTGATCCGGCGCGTGCGGGAAGGCGAAGGTGATCTGTTTTATCAGCTCATTCAGCCGTACGAACGGCGCGTGTTCGCTGCTGCGTTTGCCGTTCTGCGAAACGAGGCGGATGCCGAAGATGTTGCTCAAGAGGCGATGCTGAAGGCTTTCAAGCACATCCGCCAGTTTCGAGAAGAATCCAAGTTCAGTACTTGGCTTCTCCAGATCACGGTGAATGAGGCGCGCATGCGGAGGAGGAAAGAACATGCCCACATGATGGAACCGATGGTCGAGAACAAGGACGAACAAGGTAATTATGTTCCGCGCGATTTCGCGGACTGGCGGGAGATTCCACTCGAGACCTTAGAGCGCAAAGAGGTCCGGCAGAAGCTGGCAGAAGCCTTGGCGTCCTTGGGTGAAAAGTATCGAGAAGTCTTTGTGCTCCGAGACATGCAGCACATGAGCATCGAGGAGACGGCAAACGCTCTCGGGATCACAACCGCGTCGGTGAAGACACGTCTTTTGCGGGCTCGCCTGATGTTGCGCGACTTGCTCGCGCCAGGCCTTGGCGGGAGTTGGAGCGGAGGGCTGTCTTTTGCAAAGGGGGCGAAGCCATGGTAGTCGCCTGCGAACAAGTCTGGCGCGAGATTTCAAACTATCTTGACGGAGAGCTCGATCCGGCTTTGCACGCTGCCATGGAAGAGCACTACCGGGACTGCAAGAATTGTTCAGCGGTGCTCAATGGTATGCGCAATGTCGTCCAGCTATACGGCGATGAGCGCATGCTGGAGGTGCCGCTGGGATTCAGCCATCGCCTGCATCGCAGGCTTGAACAGAATTCCACTCCCGCACGAAGAACGTTTCTCGGCTGGGCGGTTGCCTTTGCTGCAGGGGTACTGGTCGCCGGCAGCTTCGAGCTGGCACGCTCGTTGACCTCGCCTCAGACCGAACTTCGCTCGGAGCATGCTGATCCTGGCAGCGGTGTGCCACCGGAACTAATGGTTGTGGTTGCGGACGATGGCAAGACGTTCCATGTACCGGGATGCCGATTTATTCACGATAAAGCAAGGTTGCGAACCATTGCAGCCGCGCAGGCAATACAAGAGGGGTTCGTGCCTTGTGTGCGGTGCATGAGGAAATACTTAAAAGCGTGAGGCCGGAGACTGCTGGTTGTTGGCATCCCGGCGACGCGTAGCCGCCGGGATTTTGATTAGCCGTGAACTTAGTGCTGCATGTTGTCGTTCTTCATATTGTCGCTCATCCCGCCCTTCGCCATCTTGAGCGACATCACATGTACCTCGTTCTTGTCGGGGTAGACGTGTGCCTTGAGGGTTACGTGATGCCCTTCGTGGCCCTTGACGGCCTCCGGGTTACTGATCGTCCAAGCCTTGTTGTCCTTGTCGCTGGTGAACATTTTGCCGTCATCGCTGATTTTGCCGGTGACGCTCATGGCCTTCTTCGACGCGTCATCGGATTTCATGTTGTCTTGGCCCATACTGCCACCGGATTGAGCGAAAGCAGCAACAGAGGCCAAAAGCAGACATATGGCCATTAACCGGCAAGAAAGTCTTCTCATAAATCCTCCTATTCTTTACGTTAGTTTGTGCCCAAACGTGGGCGGCGGATCATGAGATGTTCCTGCCGGCTGAAAGTTACACAAGTCGAAGCAGAACGAGCATCCTTACACATGAAAGCATCCATTATTGGTGATTGTTCGTTTGATGGAGTGCGTTCCCGTACTATGCGATCGGTGCGCCCGCAACCACACAGTATTGAACGTGTCCAAAAAAATCCTGGTCCGCCCTCAGATAAAACCAAATAGCATTGCCACTGCAATATGCGCAAGTGCGAGCACCATGAAAGCGTAGCTAAATGGCTTGTGTACGAAATGCCATAACCTGAAAACCTGCTGAGCGTGCGAGAGGAGTAGAAGGCGCCGCGAAATTCGGGCTTCCTTGCAGACAAGGCTGATCACGTATTCAAACTGCGACTTTCCCGTCGACAGCAGGCCTCCGAGCGATCGAAGACAAATCCCCAACCCAAGAACTTTCATGCGAAGACGAGCAACACGAAGCAGCAGAGCTAAGTCGCACAGGGCCAAGTATGCGAGCCCAGTGAATGCCGACCATCTCGAGATCCGGTTAGCGGGGGGTGCTGGGAAAGAGAGTCGTCGAAGATCTTCCTGGGAAACGAGCGTTTGTCTTTGCAGCATCGCTCGAAGCACGATCAAGGACGATTCCGCGGCCGCAACCTCGCGCAAAACTTGGGCGTAGAGATAGCGTCCGATGAGGCCGCTGACAGAAACCGCCACCATCAGCCAAAATGCCAGACCGGCTAATCCGCGAAATTTGAATGCTGAATGAAAGGCGATCGATATCGGTGCGACGAGACCGAAGATGACGTGATGGTCGAGCCAATGTTTGGAATCTCCCTTCCGTTGTAGCCATGGCCAGCGTTTTCGCAGCGGGTATAGAAAGATTCCGCACAGCATTAGCACCCCGATGAACGCCAAACTGATGCCGATGGTTCCGCTCGGTCTAAGTAGGTGGTGCTTCGCAGAAAATGCGCGATCCGTCTTACTCAACCGGTAGTAACTCATTCCAAATAACATGAGCGCAAGAAAGCTTGTCGCCCACATTAGTGAAATCAGCTTTATTAATCGTCCGTGGGTTTGCTCCGTAGAAGGGAGGCCCGTGGAAGGCATACTGATAGCAGGTGAGGTCATCGCAGGAGACCTTTGGAATCGAAGCGGTATCCCAGGCTGAGGCGCCACTGCGAGTAGTTCAGTTGAGCGCCACGTTCGATGCTGTACCCGCCTTGAAGAAACGTGTGAGCGCTAAGATTGGTATCGAGCGAAGTGTCTACAAAGAAAGAGTGCTGGTTGGCAGTGAACAACGAGCGGAGGGTCTGGCTTCCCCCTTGGACATTCCACATCATTCGATTGCCCACGGGGCGTGACAGCGACAAAATGCGGTAGATGCCGCGGGCGAACGAACTGTCAAATTTCGAATAATGAAGGTCGACGCGTATACCCGTGTGATAAATGTCTTTCAACGTGAAGCCATACATTTGGTTCAAGCTGTGCTTCACGTCTCCCGTCTTGTCGCTCTTGCCCAGGGTGGTATAGAACAAGAAATTTTTTATGGGCTCGATTCGAAGCGTTCCGTTGACGCCCTGATAGAGAAGTTTGTCAACCGTACCAGTGCCGACCAATGCAGTCGCGGCGGTTGGCACATCCCGGAAATAATTATGGAAGAACTCAAAAGAAATCCACTTTTTCGGTTGAATGTCCAGCGACAGATAACTTCGGCTGACTCCTGCTCCGGGCGTGATCCCGTCTGTGCTTACGCCTTGCGGCGAATCCAAGATGAGGGAATGGTAAATCGCAAAATATTTCGAATAGGAGAGAGCATTTTCAAGAAATAAGTACGGACGATCAAGCTGCCACTTAAGAAAGCTGAGCGCAACTCCCGCTGTGCTCGTGTAGTGAAGATCGTCGTAACCGCCTCCTTCGAAGTTCACGAAGGAGCCAGCAATCTGTTGATCCGGGCGGTAGTTCCAGGTTGCAGGATTCGGGGTCGACCCGAAGAATGCCCCTGCAGTGCCAGACCCGGCGAACCTATGGCCGACGTAGCCGCCATCAATTGTGTCCAGACTCGCGGCCCATGGCAGATAAAGGCGCCCGACTCCCGCCACCCACGGCGACTGCGGGTTGTCGTAAGACAATTGGATGATGTAGGTGCGATCGAGATAGTCATCTATCGTCTCCTCGTCCGGCTGAGAATTCTTGGTAAATCTTCCTCGCCAGTACCCTTCGAGATCCCAATGGGTTCCGGCAATCTGCTTCATGTCGGTTTGAAAGCCCAGTCCCACCGAACTGCTTCGCCCGAGTGTCGAACCACTACTGCTGATTCCGCTGTAATCCAACGCGATTCGAGCCATCATCCGGCTTTCGTCCCGTGGAGTTTGCTGAGCTTGTGCGGGGGGAGACGAGATAACTGCAAGACTTGCGGGCATCGAATTCTTGGCCGCTGGTTTTGCGGACGGTGCACCACCCAGCCGTGCATAATCGGCCTGCGCAAGTTCGGCCCAATCTCCCGGCTTCACGTCACGCTTCGGATCACGAATCTCGGTCACGGAAGACGTTGCAGCGACTGAAACAACCCTTAGCTCGGCGACAACTCGGCCCTCCGGGTTTGGGGCATCGGCTTGGGCCGGATCGCCTTCATGCACGAGCAACGTCATACCTTCGGCGAGGCCGGAGCTTCGTCCGCCGATTAGATAGGCAGCCCCTTCGGCCACGTACTTAACTTTGAAACTGGCGTGAAGATCGCTATCACTCGGCGGCACTGCGGTTGACTTCGGCACCTTCACTCCTTGCTGCGGCCAGAATTTCCCCCACAACGAACCCCTGGCAGCGGCCGGCGGACTCGCGGAACGATGTCGATCGGCCCTTACTTCGTCGGTCGTCACATCATTCGGCAGAACCATCAAAACTATGGAGTTTCCTGGGGTGGTAAGTTGATACGGGTGTTCATGATCCAAGTCAACGATCACGCGCGTCATCGGTGGGGTTGTGCTGTTGACTCGCCATCCCACCTGGAGAACGCCATTGCGGTTGATTGCGACGCGGTGCTGCCTGGAGTTCGCAACCGCAGCGGGAAGATCTAAGACGATGCGCTCCGGGTCTTTCGCAACTGTAACTGTTGGAGTGATACTTGATGTCAGCGTGATTTCGATCTTCATGCCATCGCCGGAAGGGGAGATTTTCAGCTTGCGCATGGTTGCAGTTTCGGCAAAGGCAATCTGACCGACAAGCACGAAGACTAAAAGCAGCAAGATGTACCTATTGACAGCCGCTTTCACTCGCGGGTAACAAAGAACAACCGAATTGTTAAGCCAACTTTGCATTGGTAAGACAACATTCGCTTCCGACCGTCCCGCGCAGCAAATCAGAACGGCCTTGATCAGACTCATCGTCGCTTTTTCACCGATATGGACGCGACGATCCTCCAACTATCCATGCTGGTGTGGCATTCTTGGCAGTCTGTCGAATAGCCCAGTGCCTGGTGGTTAGGCGAAGTCGTTCGTTGAAAGGCCCTCAGATGGCAGCTCTCGCACTCGGTCGAAAGCCCCTGGCGATTAAATTGTCCGACGGCACCTGCTCGGTGGCATGAATAGCAGTCCGTTACAGCATGCGCTCCGATCAGCGGAAAACGATCCTGGTGCGCGTTGATGTCTTTGAGCGACACCTGCCAACCGCCTACCCTGTGACAGAGATCGCATTGTGCACCA